>JAUVGS010000478.1 GCA_030593665.1 Chitinivibrionales bacterium
GGTTGTTTTTACCGCACCGTTTTCATAGAAACGAGCTGTACCCGAAGCAAAAAATATAAGAGAATAAGTATTACCTGCTATGGCGTCGAGTGTGATAAATCCACCATAGTTGACGGCAACTTGTTTTTCAGGATGATGAAAACTATATGACGTAGAGATATACTGGTCACAGTTATTACCATTAATTCCATAACTGTAATCATTATACCAGGGGGCGTTTCCAAACATATTTCCAGAGGTGTTTGGGTTTAATGACGATACCGTTACCGGTCCATTTCTGAATGAAGGATCATTGGCGCCACTGGAAAAGCTAAGCTGGCAATTAAAATGAGTCCGGCCTGTGAAGTGGATATATTGAGGGATGGTATTTGAGAAGCCCGTAAGATCCTCCAGCAAAGTACCTGTTTCACCCATAGCAATTCGAGCATCCCATTGCAATTTTTTAGTGTATTTTAATATCCCGCCGCTTGCACTCGCAATTATCGGGATTGTATTGATGTCAATTTTCGGCCCCACATCTATTCGTACATTCATTCCATTTATTATCAAGCCTGGTACTATATCTGGATAATTTGTACTATTATCTATAATATCTTGCCAGTTAGCCGGTTCCCCCAGCCACCGCGCCCCCATAAGCAAACCCGATTCAGCGGCATATAACGCCCGCAGATCATCCAGCGCAACCGTTTCCTGAATTGAAATGTTGCGGGTAACAGCTATATACCCTGATGCCGCGATAGCAAGTACAACAGAAAAAACGACGGCAGTAACAAGGGTGGAGCCTTTTTTATTGGCAAGAAGTTTTTGTGTCGGTCTTAGAATTCCCAGTTTCGACAAGAAAAAACCTCCGATCTTGGAGAATATATGAATGTCTCGGAGTTTTTCACCTTTTTTATTGTCAGGTTATTGATATGCAGTTTGTCTCTGAATCTTGAAAGAGAAAACGTGGCGCCGGTTTCAAGGAGAAGCGGCCCCTGACTGGTGAAAAAAGTGGTGCCATTTTTTAAAAAACCGGTTCCGGAAATGGAATAATTTCCGATAGTGGTGCCATTATTATAAATCATAGCCACCACAGTTGTATTGGTATTGTATTGTCCGATAGGAACTGAGGGGCGACTACCGGTAATATTCACCCACGCTGCTTTATGAGTATCCACGGAAATTTCCTGCCGTAACTCTTCATACTGTGTTTGCAGGCGTAACATGACAAGGCTCTCCCGCTGTTGTGAGTAAAACATGCCAAAAATGGTAACAAGCGCGATTCCCGCAATTGAGGTAAGAATGGCGGTGACCACCACTTCTACAAGGGTAAAGCCTTTTTTCTTATGTGGACAGGTCATAACTTTTCTTTTATCAGGGTAATGATCTTTTTTAAGGTAAGTGTGTTCTGCTTACCGTCTGCCTCTGCCCATTGGATAGAGAGTGTGATTTCTTTTGTTGGGAAAGTAACCGATGTGTTAGGTGTTATTGTTACATTATTGGCTACAATCATTTTCGTGAGAGTCGCAAGAAAAGTGTTATCTATGGAATACGTATTATCGATGGTGTTTCCGACGGTATTAAAAAAATAATTTCTGTCATCATACTTTGTTTCCATCAACGACTCAATTATTGCTCTTGCTTCCCGGTAATGTTTATCCGATACCTGTAATTCCCGCCCTTTGGTGATAACGGTTACTATCATAATCAATGCGAGGGAGAGGATTGATACGGCAATAAGAAGTTCTATCAGAGAAGAACCGCTTTTTGAGTTGGGAAATCGGGGTTGCGGCACGTTTACCATAAGGCATAACCGAATGTAATCTATTTATATCCTACTGTTGCGTTGATAGTAGCATAATTCGTCCAGGAAACAGTGACATTATTGTTGTTAATGTTTACATTAAATTTAGTACTGTTCATCATAAGACTAAGATTTGCCAAAACAGGATCTGTGTTTGTCTTTCGCCAAAACGCATTTGCCGCAGTGGCCGCTGTTTCAGCCAGATTATTCACGGTCTCCTGGCGTGTTTCCGTTATATATCCACTGTAGAGCTTGATGCTGACAAGGGAAAGAATCCCCACAACAATTACAACCACTATGACTTCAATAAGGGTGAAACCTTTTGGGCCCGACATAGCGACGCTTGATTTTAATTTGTTTGTTGTAATATATTTCATGATTTATCTTAGTCTATTATTACTTTTAATACATAGAGGTAATTGCAAAAGTCTCAAAGCGCCCCCTCAATCCCCCGAAGGAGGGACTTGTTAGGACTTTTGACTATTATATTCCGACTTTTGCAATCACCTCACATAGTAATATAATAACAGCCTTTCGTATTATGAATTGTTAGTTTTTTTTATTGATGCCGCTCTAAAAAGTCTTCCGATCACTTATAAAAGACGTTTTGGGGCGGCAGGGGCACAATATATTATGCCCCTGCCGCCAAACGTAGTACCGGC
>JAUVGS010000263.1 GCA_030593665.1 Chitinivibrionales bacterium
AAGCGGTGGTTTAATGATGGTGAATATAAAAAAGATGCTTATGAACGGCACCTTGACTCCTTGTTGATTTACTATCATGACAAGGGCTATTTAGATGCCCGGGTGGTCAGGGACAGCGTATGGTATGCTGACAATATGCGAGATATTTATATCGATATCACCCTTGAAGAGGGGAAACGGTATTACACGGGTGATTTTTTCTTTACCGGGAATAATGTTTTGGAGACCGATGCCCTTGCCGGTCGTATAGCGATGAAAAAGGGAAAGCCTTTTGAAAAAACAAAGTTTGAGATGACAAAAATGTTTATATCCAATGCCTATCGCGAAGAAGGCTATCTCTGGGTACAGATTCAGGAACAGAACCAGTATCGCGGTGATACGATTGACGTGACATTTAACATCGTTGAAGGCAAGCCCGCAATTGTCCGAAAGGTAGACGTCAAGGGAAATGAAAAGACTCGTGAAAAGGTTATACGCAGAGAACTGCAAATTTATCCCGGGCAAAAGTATAAACAATCCCGCATGGAAAGAAGTATCCGTGAAGTAATGCAGCTTAATTATTTTGACAATGTGCTGCCGGACCTGCGGCCAAACGAAGATGGTACTATCGATCTTGTCTATACCGTTGAAGAAAAAGATAATATCGGACAGTTCTCAGCCGGCGTTATGTATAGCCAGGTCGATAGATTCGGCGGTAATTTTAATATTACCATTCCGAATTTTCGCGGCGCAGGCCAGCAGCTTGATGCTACTGTAGAATATACCAAGCATCGCAAACGATTTTCCCTTGGCTTTCTTGAGCCGTGGATTTTTGATACACCGACCTCATTTTCGATACGCGGTTTCTATGAGACTCATAAAAGCAGTTACTATGACTATCAGAGTACCGGTATAGAACTCGGCAGCAGCAGGCGCCTTAAATGGCCGGATGATTATTTCCGCATCTATCTCAGGTACCGGTTAAGTCATGAAAAGGATAATAGAGACTATCATGAGACTTTGAAAGATTTTGCTATTGTTGAAGACGGGACATTGAGTAAACTCTCTATATCGCTTGTAAGAAATGATACTGATATACCCACGTTCCCCAATAGGGGTTCAATCCTGTCACTTAGTACACAAATTGCCGGCCTGGGAGGGAATTTCAATTTTGTGAAAGGAATTGTCGGATATGATTGGTATTTTCCTATGTTCTGGAAGTTTGTCCTGGGTATGAAATCCAAGTTCGGGATTATTGATGGATTCACAAAAGAGAAGAGAATAGCCCGTTCAGACCTGTTTGCTGCGGGTGGGGTTGGGTACCTTAAGGATGATGGCCAGATTAGAGGATACAGTGAAGGAGCTTTCGGACGGTATAATAATGAAGGATTATCATTGGTTACCTTTTCGGGAGAGTTACGTTTTCCTATTTTAGAACAGCAGTTGTATCTTGCCGGATTTATAGATGTGGGTAACACCTGGGACGATCTCGCCGATGTTGATCTTACCGATATGTATCCTGGTGTGGGTTTCGGTTTCAGGCTTATGCTGCCAATGGTCGGGCTTATCGGATTTGATTTTGCCTGGGGATTAAAAGACCCGCGAGATCCTCACTTTGGTGGCGATCCCAGCGGTTTTATTCCCCATTTTCTCATGAATAAAGGATTTTAGATTTACACAGAAGTATTTGTTGTATATTTTATAACCGTTCACAAGGGTTCAGGGTTTAAATTAAAAATCAAAAATTAAAAATTAAAAATCAAAAATTAAAAAATGTTTCGCAAACAAGGAGGCTTTTTATGGCTGTATTTTTAAACCTGTCAAAATGGGTTTGGTTAATTCTGGTGTGTGTGTCCTTCACTTTTGCTGAATTGAAAATAGGATTCATCAATTCTGAAAAGATATTATTAGAATATGAAGGTACAAAATCTGCAGAAGAGAAACTGAAAAAGGAATATGCAAAATGGGAGCAGGAGGCAACTGAGCGGCAGAAGAAGATGAAAGAGATGAAAGAACAGCTTGATAAACAGAGTCTGCTGTTGAGCGCGGAACGGAAAAAGGAGATTGAGAGTGAATTAGAACGTGAATATATTGAATACAATAAATTTCTTCAGGAAAAATTTGGTCAGCAGGGGGATGCGGCTAAAAGAAATGATGAACTGTTGCGTCCTATTATCGAGAAAATTAATAAAATTCTTGATAAAATAGCTAAAAATGAAAATTATGATTTTATCTTTGATGCTAAAGGCGGTGTGGTATACGCTAAGAAGGCATACGACCTGACTGAAAAAGTTGTTCAAGTACTCAACGCTGAGAAATAATAATTGTGAAGCTGAGAGATATTGCCCGTGTCCTGAATTGTTCAATTGCTGATGAAACCGGTGAAACGGAAATCAGTGGTATTGCATCCCTTGAAGAGGCTGATACCCATACTATTACCTTCCTTTCAAATAACAAATTCCTTGATAGTGCGCGGACCTGTAAAGCAATCGTAATAATTGTGCAGGAGGGCACTGCCATTGAGGGAAAAATCAGTCTTGCTGTTGCAGATCCCTATCTTGGTTATGCTAAAGTTGCTCAACTTTTTGAGGAGAGAGAACCTCTCTTTGAAGGTCCGGTTCATCAGGCAGCTATAATTGAT
The DNA here is from genome assembly GCA_030593665.1 of Chitinivibrionales bacterium. Next base: position 2,621 of record JAUVGS010000263.1, read on the forward strand.
ACCACTGCAACTATCGATCCAACGGTCTTTATCGGGCCGGGAACGGTTATTGGAAAATCGTGTGTTATTAAGGAACATACTATTATCGGCGCGCATTGTGTTATTGAGAACGAAACGGAGATCGGCGCTTACAGTCGTATAGATTCCGGTGTGATTATCCGTCGTAACTCGTTGGTTGGGAACCGGGTTATTATTCAGTCAGGCACTGTAATTGGCAGTGAAGGGTTTGGAAACGCTATGGAGAATGGGGCGTTTGTACGTATTCCCTGTTTTGGTACGGTGATCATTGAAGATGATGTCGAAATAGGTGCCAATGTAACGGTTGACCGCGGCAACTTTGCACCGACGATTATCCGCAAAGGAGCACGCATTGATAATCTTGTGCAGATTGCCCACAACGTCGAGGTCGGCGAACATTCTGCAATGGCTGCCCAGACCGGTATTTCCGGGAGTACAAAGCTTGAGAAAGGGGTGATACTTGCCGGACAGGTAGGTCTCGCCGGACATCTTACTATAGGAGAAGGTGCTTTTGTCGGTGCAAAAGCAGGCGTCAGTAAAAATGTTGAACCTGGTCAGAAAGTTACCGGCTATCCGGCTCGCGACCTGATGAAAACACGCCGTGTTGAGGCAGCTCAACTTAGATTACCGGAAATGGTAAAAGAAATAAAACGGCTTCGTAAAGAACTGGACCAGTTAAAAAATAATAATAACGATTCATAATATCTATTTACAAAAATTAAGGAATTATTGCATGCCTCTTCAGCATACCATTAAGAAATCAGGCTCATTAACCGGGATTGGACTGCACACTGCGGCACGGGCAACGGTTAGTATACATCCGGCCCCGATCGATTATGGGATTCGTTTTATTAGAAGTGACCTTGAAAATAAGCCTGAAATTGTGGCTGACATTGATAATGTGGTGGATAATTCACGTGGAACTGCCATTGGTATTGATGATGTACGAATTTATACGCTTGAACATATTATGTCGGCATTTGCAGGCCTGGGCATTGATAATTGCCGGGTTGAAGTTAATGCGCCGGAAATTCCTCTCATGGATGGAAGTGCTTTACCGTTTGTTGACCTTATCACCAAAGTCGGTATTGAAGAGCAGGCTGCACAACGTGAATATCTGGTGATGGACAAGCCCATGTGGCTGTATAATAAAGATGATATAGCGATCAGTGTATTTCCTTCCGATCATTTCCATATCACTTTAATGGTTGACTATAATCATCCGACTATTGGCGCCCAGCATACCACCCTTTTTAATCTTGATGATTATGCTAAGGATTTTGCTCCGGCACGGACTTTCTGTTTCCTTTCGGAAATTGAGAAATTAAGGGAACAGGGGCTGATTAAAGGAGGTACATTAGATAGTGCAGTTGTGGTACAGGATATACCACTTACCGATGATCACATTGAATACCTGCGCAGGCTTTTTAATGAAACAGGCCTTTTAAAAGAAGGAAAAAACGGGTTCCTTAATAATACAAAGCTTCAGTACCCGAATGAATTATGCCGGCATAAG
>JAUVGS010000406.1 GCA_030593665.1 Chitinivibrionales bacterium
CATAGGGATACGCACAGTAGTCCTTGTTGGCAATCAAAGCAACAATTAAGGGAACACTCATGGACAGAGGGGTTACATAACTTTCATCAAATCCACCAAGCGAACGGGGACGCGTTATAATAATGTCTGTGTGCACCCCGAGGACTCTGAACATCCCCTTTGTCGCAACCGCAATTTCCCATAAAGAACCCCTGCCGTCACGTAATACCTCATCCGGATTAAAATCAGTATCATCATCACGCATAGAAATATTATCCTGGATCCATTTAAGTGCGCAATCGGCCTGATCATAGAGAGGATCATTTGTTTGAATCAGCGTATCTACTAACTGCTTAATATCATCTTCCAGAATGGTGTACGGCTCAATAATAAGATCTTGAGCAACTTTTGTTGAAATATCATCCCATGTTGAGAATACTGATTTATTGAATCCATAACGCATCGTGATAGCAACCCGCGGAGCCGGATGGGAAAAGTTGTCAAAGTAGCTCACATTACTACGCGGCAGTATATTTTTTCTGGTCCAGACCGTATAGGTGTAGTCATCATTTTCCGGAGATATCAATGAACTGCCAATGTTTAATCTACCATACTCTTTAAATGCATATTCAAACTCCTGGATTCGTGAGAAGGTAAACCGTGCATTGCGAACTGGAATTTGTCTTGCGAATCTGTATTCAAATGTTACAAGCGGTTTCATGGAAGTAAATTCAATATAAATATCCAGCACACACCCCGGAGTGACATTCGGGAAAATGATAATACCGTTATTTTTATATTCCGTCTGCATTGCAGTAAGATCCAGAGGTTGTTCCTTTCCGGTCTTATCCCACAAGTGCAAGTCAAAGGTTTTTATTGATCCCAGGTAGTACGGTACCCGAACCGTGCCATAATCGGTACCTTTTTTAGTCAGAATTCGTATGCGCTTGCTTACTATGGCCTGACTCATGGGCGCGCTGTAGGACCCGACAAAAGGAATATAGGTTGACTGATACGCACCCTCGAGAAAAAGCTCATCAACTTCATAATAGGCACCGTATTTTTGCCAGTCGCCACGTATTGTTGTCTGATTGATTTCATCCAACAGGAGACTCGGTCTGGTAAAAGTATAACAACCGGTGAAAGTGCTGATCAGAAAAGATATGACAACAACATATACTACATTTGCATTATATTCCTGTAAAGGATTTATAATACCTGTTGCATTACGCAGTAACCTTTTTTCTACTTCCATACCGTTGCCCTGGTAAACTGTAATTTTTTTGAATAGAATTCCCGTATCTCATCTCGTCTGTCACGTGATACGTTCTTTTCATTACAGGTATATTCACGGGTTATGACACTGCCTTTTTTATCCCACGTACCATGCGCGATCCAATGGTCAAGATCACTTTTTTCCAGTTCATCGAATCCCTTCGGAAGTTCCCAGGAATCCACCTGTGTAAATCCCCTGAAAAACCGCGGGCCCTCATAATCAAGTGTGGTATACCTGACATCACCGCCAAAGAGAGAAGGTATATCAAGTGAAAATCCACCGTTATCCATTGCAAGGTAGTTCCCCTGAAAACCGGCAGTAAACAGCACGGTGATACAGTCACTGGAATACCTTTTAATCGTATGTGAACTAGTCTTCAGATTAAACATCTCCTGAAGGAATGTAGTAAGAAATGCAGATTTTTCCTCACCTTCGACCTGGCCAAGGAAAGGAAAAAGCGTATACGCAACCCTGCCCTTCAAATCGATAACACCTGAGATCTGCCATTTTTCACTTTTTTTTACGTATTCAATCCGTGTGCTGGTAGTGATTGCATTTTTAAATGACCGCTCTTTTTTTATCACAGTAAATCTGCTTCGGTTCTTCTTCAGAAGCAATACTTTCTGCCCGACGAGGTGAAAGTATGAGTTTGAAGCCGTTCCAAAATCTACTGTTGGATCGTATATCCGGAACGTACCGTTAGCATTTTCATGGTAAAGAACAGCGTGATTAAAATTACCCAGCGTCGGGACTGCGTTAATGTTTTGTGCTTTCCCTTCGGTTGTAACAAGAGCTATATCAGTATTGATCCCTTTTTCGCGCAGTAACACTTTCATTACTGTCGCCATATCTTTACAGTCACCATAGCCTTTATTAACTATCTCAGCGGCAGGCCTGGGAATAAATGAGTGAAAATTATCGAAATCAGAAAGGTATCGTATGTTGTGCTGAAGCAGACGAAATGCCTGCGTGATAATAGAATCGCGTTGAGAATGGGTTATCCTCATTGCCATTTCCTGCAGTCTTTGAGAATGATTCATGACATGTGAGATATTATTCAGATAATGATCACCGACTTCCTGCCAGGAGTATGAACGATTTCCGGCTGGAGGAATACTGAAATGAAGGCCTGCATACCATTGTTCAGGATTTTTTAATCGATTTTGCCGGTGAATTTTTTGTACCTGTTCTGCTTTCATCCAGAAAGCTTTAAAGGCATCATTTTCAGCATAGAGAGTATCGAAAGGGAGATTCTCAGCGTTAGTTACACAATAGTTAATACTATAGTTTTTCGGGTAGGACAGGCATACAGACTTTTTTAAAACAGGATATTTATCACGAATGTATTCAGGGCTGATATGGGACGGTGCAGTATATTTCCGATGGACCTCAAGTCTGATAAGCATACCTTTCACATAGCGGGGAAAAACGAAGGTGTGAAGCCGATGGTCAGTCTCGTACTTGCCTCGATAAAGATACGGCTCTATGGTAAAATCTGTCGGTCCAGTTTTCCAGACACTTCCATCAGGGTACAGTACCGTTGCAGAAATAGCCGGTGTGGTTTCCAGCCCCATATCCTCGGCAAAAACCATTCGTTCGAGGAAGGTCGGATTCCTTTTAATAATGAGGAAATACGTAATGCTTGAATGATGTAAATAGTTTTTATCAGCAGAGGGTGATACCGTGTAAATAACCGTATCG
>JAUVGS010000576.1 GCA_030593665.1 Chitinivibrionales bacterium
GGTGCTATTGTCTATAATGGCGGCTCAGCTATTCTGGACAAAAGCACAACAGGGCAGTATCTTAACACCTTTCTGACATGGACATATTTTGGTGACCCATCAGTGCAGATGTTTAATGATACACCAAAAGAAGTTACTATGACTTCAAATGATAAAATTCCTGCCGGCACATCAACCTATAAAATCACTCTTGACAAAGGAATTAGCGGTCGTGTCGGTTTTTATGGTGAAAAGAATGGATTTCTTGCCAGTAAAATACTTGATAAAAAAGACAACGCTTCTGTTTCTGTTACAGTTCCCACCAATGAAACAAAGGTCGTTGTTACCGTTACCGGTCAGAATATTGTTCCTGTTATTAAAGAACTTGCGATTGGCAACACTGCTATTGTTACCGGTATCCAGCTTAATAAAGCTGTCCAGATCAAACAGGTTAACAAGGCTCTGGCAGTGAAAGTTCCAACTTCTGCTAAATATACCATTATTGTCAGGAATGTCATGGGTAAAGAAGTTGCCTCGCTGAATGTTTCGAAAGCCGGTGTGTGGCATACTATTGATGTCCCATCGGCAGGTATGCTTCTGGTGAGTATCACCGGTAATGGTAAAACAGCAACGCAGAAATACCTGATTACAAAATAATATTCATTTGTAGAGTATTTAATAAAGGTCGGTTCACATTTGTGAGTCGGCCTTTTATTTATCAGTTTTCCCTTCTTTGGTTAGGGCAGGTCAAGGTTCATTATCGTATCCTGCACCAAAAAATTAGCGCTCCTTTCTCAATCTCACTCTACAACTTAATAAATACATGCACTTATTTACACCTAACGCAGATAAACTGCAAGTAAGTACCTTCACGAAATTATTTTCTACACTGAAGGGCACCCTGTGCCCCTTGAGGGTAATTAGTGTCTGTCCGGAAACGTCATTTCCCCCTTGCGGAGGATTACATCGCGCATGTTTTTAGCGGGCGAAGTGCGCCAAAGGTGTGAATCCAATCCTTAATTTGCCTTAAAAAGCTGGATTCCGGCCTAAAAGCATACCGGAATGACAGCAAACAGGTAGTTTTCGGACAGGCACTATTTAAATGTGGCGCTGCATGAAACGCCGTATAACTATTCCCGTGATATCAAGCAAGGCTTCAATCATCACCCTGAATAAATGTAACCGTTTTGCGTACACTTTCTGGTAATTATTCACTTTTTCCAGCAAAAACCGAATATTTGTACTATTAATATAGTAGGGGTATTTTTTCTCTACAAGGGGCCTAAAAGTAACCGTTTGAATATTGATCTATGGGGGAGAAGCGTTGAAACGCCAGTATCTGTTTATTATCCTTATTTTTCTGTTTTGTAGTCAGCTTTTTGGAGGAAAGCCGCCGGACTATGAAATTCCTTCAATACAAGTAACCTCTCCAATAAATCGGGCATTGCTCAGGCAAAGCACCGTTTATATTATCGGATGGAAAGCTACCGATAACCGAGTGATCGTATCCCGTTCAATATATTTCAGTACTGATGGCCGGATATCATGGGTACTAATTGACAGTGTGGCAGGAAAC
>JAUVGS010000153.1 GCA_030593665.1 Chitinivibrionales bacterium
GGAAACCGAGTTTGTGTTACTTGGCGGAGATACAAAAATTATTCCATTGGAAACAGTTTCTGCATCAGGCGGCGGTTCAAGTAAAAATATACCAACCGATCTTCCCTACCAGTGTTTAGATCAAACATCGTGGAAGGACGATTGGGAAGCGGAAGTTTTTATCGGACGTATTTCAGCGGATGATGCAACTGAGTTTTCAAATCAGGTATTTAAGATACTCGCCTATGAAACAGATCAATTAACTGAAAGTTATATGACAACCGGACTCGGTCTTGGTGAGAAACTGGATAGTAAGACCTATGGTAAAAAAGCAATGGAGCAGTTGCAGGCCCTCTTTTCAAGTGACTGGAGTTTTGACGGGTTGTATGATCAGGACGGCACATGGTCAAAGACCAAGCTGATTGAGATGATAAATACCTCTTCGTACAGCAATATTGATCATCTTGGTCATTCTAATCCAACCTATACCATGAAATTGAAAAATGGTGATGAAAATAAATTAACGAACACGAATTTTAATTTTACCAAATCACAGGGTTGTGATCCGGGGGCCTTTGACAAAGACTGTATTGCCGAGCGGTTTACCACTTCAACCCGCACGGGAATGTTTGCCGTTGTATTTAATTCAAGATCCGGATGGTATGATCCCGGCAATCCCACGGGCGGTTCCAGTCAAAAGGTTCACGTATCTTTCTGGAAAGCGTGTTGGGAAAAGGATATGAATTATTTCAGTGAGTTTAATGAATATTCTCACAGGATGAATACCAGTAAGGAATGGGATATACTTGAATCAAACCTTTTCGGCGACCCTGCCACACCGTTCCGAGGGAAAGAGGTACCACCATTTCTGCAGGTCATGTCACCCAATGGCGGCGATCGCTGGGAGCAGGGAAGAACATTTTCAATTGTCTGGGATGATAATTTTGATGATAATGTAAAGATTGAATTGCTTAAAGGCGGTTCTGCAAAAGAGGAACTGGCGGCATCGGTGCCCGGTAATGGTTCCTGGGAATGGACTATTGCAGCCGATTTTCCGTTAGGGACAGATTATAAGATAAGAATCACTTGTGTTGTGCAGGATACTCTGACTGACGATAGTGATGAAGATTTTATTATTGAGGTTAAATCAAATCTTGTCCTGAAAACGCCAAATGGAGGAGAAATAATCGAAAAGGGTAGTGATGTTGAGATTACCTGGGAGGATAATCTTGATGAAGAGGTGGCTCTTGGTCTTTTTAGAGGCGAAAAATATTATAAACCAATTGTTGCAACAACACCCAGCAATGGCTCTTATACTTGGACTGTGCCGGATAATATTGCAAGTGATAGTAATTATACGATTCAGGTAACCGGTACAGAAAAAGACTGGCTCTACGATGAGAGTGATGATGCACTCTCAATTCAGAATCCAACTATCAGGAATTTCCCTTATGTCCGGGATTTTGATGATTTTGATACTAATTCGGTTATACTCAGACATTATTGGGAACAGCTTGATGATGATGATTTCGACTGGACCGTATTTACCGGACCGACACCTTCTCAACAATACGTAAGCACCGGTCCCACGGGTGACCATACTTCAGGGGATGGAAATTATATCTATTGTGAAGCGTCGGGGAATAATAATCCCGATAAGGCAATGCATGTCATCACCCCGATGTTTGATTTCAATTGTATCAAAAAACCGGAGCTTACTTTCTGGGCACACATGAAAAGCGATTCGAACACCATGGGTGATCTGTATATTGATATCGCAACCGATGGTTCCTGGGAGGAAGGTGTGATACATTTAAAGGATGATCATGGCGATCCTTGGTTCGAGAACAAACTGGATATGGCTGCTTATGAAGGTAAAATTGTGCAGTTTAAATTCCGTGGAGTAACTGGTTCCAGCTGGTGCGGTGATATCTGTGTTGATGACTTCAAGATCGATGGCGTCATGATAGTGCCACCGAAGATTACAAAGAACCCCGATGCCCAGACTGTCGAAGAGGGAAAAACAGCAACGTTTGCTGTAACGGCTGACGGAGAACCGCCTTTGAGCTATCAGTGGCAGGTGACAGATGACCAGAGTATCTGGGAAGATGTAACCGGCGCTATTGATCTTTCTTATACAACCTCTGTACTTGAAGTCTCTGACAGCGGTTCCTTGCATCGGTGTATCGTGAGTAATCCTGCAGGCAGTGATACCAGTAGCGCAGCCACATTAAATGTGGAAAAAATTGTGGAAATTATTAATGTAGTAAATGTCAACAAAGACCGTTTTGACATTGCACCCAATCCGGCAGATCGAACCGGAGAGAAAATGAACTTCAGCTTCAAGGTGGAAAATGTGAAAGAAGCTGAATTGTGTGTCTATGATGCTCTTGGCGGCAGGGTCTTTACTGCTTCTTTAGATAATGGTGTCGCGCAGTGGGACCTGGTCAATGTGGAAACCGGTAGAAAGGTTGCTGATGATCAGTACCTGGCTGTGCTCTGGGTAACATATATTGATGGGACGATAGAACAGATAACCAAGAGCGTTGGTGTGGAAGATAAACAATAATTATTAGAGGTAATTGCAAAAGGCGTATCTTTATTACCTCCCAGGATGGGTAATTTTGACTATGTTTAATAGTATTACGGCTTATGCAATTACCTCATTACGTAAAACGATAGGAAGTGGAAAATGGTACAAACGATACTTTTTCGCTTAGCATCAATTTTTATCATCGTCATACTATTTACCAATCAAATTCACGGTCAACGGGCTATTTTTGATGAATTCGGGAATGAGACCGGATTGACAAACTTGAATCCTGACCCGGATGGGGAACCATGGATTGCCGGCGGTATGAAGCCGATGACACCTGCGCAGGAACTGCGAGCTGCGCAAATTCCTGAACTTGAAGTGCCCGAAGAAATAGTAAGACGGCAACTGCCAAGTGAAGTCGTTTTAGTGGATGACCCTGAATTCGCCCCTATTTTTAATCAGGCGGGCGGCAGTTGCGCTCAGGCAAGCGGCGTTTCCTATCTATATTCCTTTCAGATTAATGTGCTTGAGGGTGTTTCTGCGACGTCAGATAATACCAGGGCATATGGATATACCCATAACTTTCTCAATAATGGTAAAAACAGTTCCGGCTCATGGTACTGGGATGGATGGGATATCATTGAAAAAACCGGATGTCCCACAAAGAAAACATTCCATGGCGCATTAAACGGCGGCCTGAGTGGTACCCGCTATATGGATGGGTATGACAGATGGCATACGGCAAATGACAATCGTATTACTGAACAATTTAAAATAAGTATAAAAAGCATGGCGGATATTGACAAAATGAAGAACTGGTTCTACGATCAGAACGGCGCAAACGCCGATAAAAAAGGCGGGTGTCTGGTATTTGCCGCAAAGGCAGGATCGGCGTCAAGTAATTCCACCGTACAGTCCGGCCCCTATGCCGGTGAACCGCTCTGTACAAAATTGAGTGCACAGGATATGGATCATGCAATGACCTTTGCCGGGTACTGTGATGAAGCAAAGGCGGTTCTACTGGTTAACAGTTGGGGAAATTGGGAAAATAAAGGAACCGTATGGGTAAGTTATAACAGCCTTATCAATGGCGGCTTGTATAAGGATGAAGTTCAGGGTGTGAAAGTCGGACGCTATGTGCCGAAGCTTGAGTGTAAAATTAAAGTCTCCCACAGCTCAAGAAAAGGGCTTACGCTCACTACCGGTTTTTCAAACAATGTTAATGCGACATCTCCTGCTGAAACAAAGAATTATAAACGTGCATTCAAAAAGACCGGCGGCACACATCCTTTAGGCGGTAAGGGCGGTCCCCAGGAGATAGAGATCGGCCTGGATATATCAGAATTTGCAGATATGATAACCGGGGGAGATGCTAAAATATTTCTCGTTGCCTCTTCAAGCAGCGGCAGCGGCAAAATTATCAGTTTTTCTGTCATGGATTATACAAGCGGACCCGTACCGCAGGAATTTATTTGTGACGAGTCGAATGTTACTATCGGCACGTCAACGACACTGTCTGTAATACTTTCTTCAAGTCCCACTATTTCCTTTGTCTCACCAAGTGCGGGCCAGGAAGTAGAACAGTTCACCAAACACAGTATTAAATGGGGAGATAATATTGACGGTAAGGTGAAGATCGAACTGTACAAAGGCAGTTCGCTGAAGGAGACGCTTGCAAGCTCAACCGAGAGTGATGGCGAATTTGTCTGGGATATTCCGGCTGACCAGGAACTTGGCGATGATTATACCATCAAAGTTATAAGTATTGACGATCCGAGTGTGAATGATGAGAGTGCGGCTTTCAGTGTTATTGCGGAAATACTCATTGCTGAATTTCCCTATATTCAGGATTTTGAGGACATGGATACCGGCGCAGTCAGGCCGCTGTCCGAGTACTGGGAACAGCTTGACGGCGATGATTTTGACTGGATAGTTATAAACGGCCCGACACCATCACAGCAATATGAGAGCACCGGACCAACCGGCGATCATACATCCGGATCAGGGAAATATATTTACATTGAGGCATCGAATCAGAATAATCCGACTAAAAAAGCTGACATGATAACACCCAAGTTTAATCTGAAATCTGTCAAAAATCCGGAACTGACTTTCTGGGCGCAGATGAAAAGTGATTCGAACACCATGGGTGACATATACCTGGATATCGAAGTTGACGGTATCTGGAAAAATGATGTGCTCCATTTGACCGATGACCATGGCAGTGAGTGGTTTGAGGTAAAGCAGGATCTGACCAATTATGTCGGTGAGCGGGTACGGTTCAGATTCCGCGGTATCACCGGTGAATCCTGGTGCGGTGACATGTGTATCGATGACTTCATAATCGATGCTGAAACTGCAAATAATCCGGTAGCTATAGCACCGGTGGTTTCTTATAATCTGCATTATGCAGGCGCGTATCTCATGTATTCAATTCCGGAGATACAGGGTTTGGGCAGCCGTCAGGTTAGTCTGAAGCTGTATAATGTCCAGGGGCAGTTGGTGCAGACTTTAGTAAACAATTCGGTTCCGGCCGGGCGTCATATGATACGTGTTGACAAATTACAAAACAATGGCCGGGCGCTTGCCACGGGCCTGTATGTTTGCAGAATGGAAGCGGGTGTATTTACCCAAACGGTTACGGTGATCCTGAAGTAATATTGAGCGCAATATGCAGATTCGTAGAGTTGATAAGCCTGTTAATGTAGGATTCAGGGGCTGTATTGGAATTATAAATGATTAATGATCGTTGTTCCTTTTGTAACGTATTGGAATGGTATACTATCAGGCCCAGACCGTGACTGTCAATGTATTCCAACTGACTTATATCAATACCGACCTGCACCTGCCCTGTTTTGGCAAGATTCCTCAGTTCATGTGAAAACCGAAACGCGTCAGTGTCCATCAGGGAGCCTTTAAGCTGTAACACCGGTACGCTGTTATAATATTTCTGTGTTATTTCAAAACCCATCGTGTTATCCGTGGAAATGGTATACACTACTGCTATACTATATAATACCTAATTTCTCAAATTTGTCAAGATTTTTATTACAGAAAGCAATTTATCCTGCAAGAAAAATATTTTAAAAAAGATTTGATTTTCAAATTAAAAATATTCTAGTTTGATTACCGTGTATTTCATTGAATTGTTTTCATTGAATACTTGGGTACGTGGAGAATATGCATGAAATTTCTAAAAGCGATATAAAGAATTATAAGACGTTACAATAAGAAGCAGTGGAATGTACAGTTCAATGTGGG
>JAUVGS010000270.1 GCA_030593665.1 Chitinivibrionales bacterium
AAATTCTAACTATCAAATATTCAATAGCTTAAGGCATGCTCAATTTTGACCTTAGTGTGTTCCAGGATATTTAGCGACATAGTATTTTGCGCCGAATCTGGATCTCTGAATCTACGAATAACAACAAGACATTGTGGAAAATGTAACAATGTACCGCGAAAAATGTAAATCCGGGAAATGTTTAAGGCGACACCTGTGTAACACAGTGAACCATATAGGGTTATGCGGCTTGACAAGGCGTAGTTCCGGGCGGGTGAGTTTTCCGATGGAAAAAAGTAACATAGTATTCGTTATATTTATTATTGGGTGATAACTATGTGTATACTTTATAGTATATGTAATAAAAAGTAAGCTATATAGTTACATTTATATAGAGGCGATAATGCACTGAAATAGTAAAAACAGGTACTTTAAAAAGGGCGTTTGCATTATGATTGCCAAAACTTCTTCCTCTCTATTTATTGTTATAATCCTTACCGTAAAGCTGATGGCAGGCGCGGCAAGCTTCAGTGGGATTGTAAGAGAAGCAACAACCGGTGTGCCCCTGGAAAATGTATTAGTGCTTATTAAAGACGGCCCGGGTATGACTCATACCAAGGAGGATGGGACATTTCTTATAGATAATATCACGCCGATTAATGAAAAACAAAAAAGCTATGGACATAACAGATTCATACTGTGGGACGGCATTTCCAATAAACTGCATTTGTATGACATGGAAACACCGACGAATATTGCGATATATACATTACAGGGAAGGAGAATATTTTCTTTCACTACCGGAATTCCTCAAAGTAACCATATTACTATACCTCGACTATCTCACGGCTTTTACCTTTTAAGGATAACCTGTGCAAAAAATAGTATTACCCGAAAGGTGCTTAATATCGGTAGACGACTGCATATCGATATACCGGATATAAAGCATCGTCGTTGTGCAGCGAGCAAGGAACCCAAAGACTCCCTGTTCACATTGATCTTTTTACGTGATGGTTATTATAAAAAAGAGAATCTTGCTGCTGACGGTATGCAAAATATTCAAGTGGTTTTAAAACCGGACCCATCTTACTATGTATTTGATCAGCAACAGCTCCATACCTATGAAATATCAATTACTGATGAGAATATACAGTGGCTTGATGCGAATTGGGAAAAAGAGGAGTATGTTTCAGGCTCCTTTACCCATAATGGGGTGAACTGCGGTGAGGTTGGTGTTCGTTACAAAGGCTCATACTCGCTGCAGATGTGTTTTGATGAGAATGGCAATAAGATAAATCCGAAGATATCACTCAAAGTAAAATTTGATAAATACAATGATGATACCCGTTTTCATGGATTGAAGCGTTTGAATTTACATGCATTGAATCATGATCCAACCTATTTGCATGATCGCCTTGCCTACTCGATATTTCGGGAGATGGGAATTTATGCTCCCCGGGCCGTGCATTGCAAGGTGTATCTGAATGGAAAATACCACGGCCTCTTTGCTGCGGTTGAACAGGTTGATGGCCGGTTCACCAAAAATCACTTCTCGGAACATGGTGACGGCAACGTGTATAAACAGGCATGGCCGTGCAAAGAACACAAAGACTGGTATGCTGATCCGGAAGTATTAAAAACAAATACTGACAGCAGTGACGTGTCAAAAATGGTTGCTTTTGCGGATGCAGTTTCACATTTAAATGGGGCAAATTTTAACACTGAGATCTATTCATGGATTGATCTGCACTATATGATGCGATATATTGCCGTTGATCGCGCGATTGTCAACTGGGACGGTATCATGACCTGGTATACCGATAAGGACTGGGTGGGCAATCACAATTACTACTGGTATGAAGAGGAGAACCCGGGAGGAAAATTCTGGCTCATTCCCTGGGATATGGATGCGACATTCAGCCGTATTGATGAGATTTTCGAGCGGCTCGGGGTACCGCGGTGGTACGAAGGAAAAGATGATACAACCCTGTATAAAATACAATTTGAGAATAACCTCTGGATACGACCGCCTGCGCGTGATAATCTTATTACCTTGCTGGCCGAAAATGCATGGGAGTTGTATCAATATTATGGCACGGTGCTCTTGAAAGGCCCTTTTGCCGAATCGTCAATGCAGAGTAAGCTGGATGCATGGATTAAGCAGATAGATAATTCGGTGGCAACAGAACCGTATGGTCATGGTTATGAGCAGTGGAAAAGCCATGCGAATACGTTTTCTGTGAGCCCGAACTTTTATCGGGGTAATTTTAAAGATCTTATGGATACAGTTACCTTTGAAGTCCCGCCGGTTGACCAGACTCCCCAGCAGCAGTATACTGGACTTTCGCTACTTCATGACAATAATTTTGAGCTTGTTGCGCCTGATACAGTATTGCAACATTCAGAGGCAAAATCAAATCCTCAAACATCATACACGTTAAAGCGTAACTATACGGATCCTCTATCCGGAACAGCGGACGTTATTTTTACTGTCATATTTCGCGATGCGCCAGGAGCATGGGAAGAGTGGGCAGGTATCAATTTCCTATTTGAACAAAGTGGTGTTGATATAAATGATTTTTCATATTGTATTATTGATTTGAGTTGCGAAAGCAATCGAGATATTCGTATAAACCTTGGTAGTGATGCCTATCCAAATATGTATGGTCCTTTTTATGGCTGGAACACCGCAGCAGGGCCTGAAATAACCACAGTTGTCCTTCCAATGTATAAAGTAGCTTATCCTGAATGGGGATGCCAGGAGTATGTCCTTGATAAGGTACTTCATGCGGTAACTCACATTAAAATTGAGCCTGTAACCCGGTGGAACAGTGATGGCACTCAGATGATAAATGATCCTGACACTTGTGTTTTGCACATAGATAATATTAGATTTCTTATGTAACGAAATTGGGTCATACAAATTTTTGGGGGTCATTTAGTACCTTAGAAATAATTTTCTGCCATTTCTTACCCTCAGGGGACACAATGTGGCACAGGGTGCCCTTCAGGGTAGAAAATTATTTCGTGAAGATACTTATCCAGTTTATCTGGGTTAGGGGGATTATATGGAGAAGTTTGTTATGTGCTTAAAAGGTGTGGTTGGTATCTTCTGTTCCATGTGCATGGTAGTATGTTCAGGGGTTGACAGTGATATAGATACCGGCGTTGTTTTAATTAATGAATTCATGGTACGGAATTCAGCCAATTCACCATATATGGACTGTCTTGGTCAGCATGAAGACTGGGTTGAGTTGTATAATCCAGGCGCCGAAGCGGTATTAATGAGTAATTTTTATATTACCGATAGAGAGGATAACCTGCAGAAAAAGCAACTTTATGACACCCTGATTCCATCCGGCGGCTACTATCTCCTCTGGGGAGGTGATACTGCTAATGCCACTGGCGACACTATCTGTGAGCATCATAATCACCTCGGATTCGGATTTGATGCGACTGATACAGCTAAAAATGAGAAGATAATCATTTCGAATGTGAATGGCGATATACTAGACAGCGTTTCGTTTGTCGGCATATCCGAAGCTACCAAACAGGACACCTCCTATGGCCGTTTCCCGAATGGTTCCGGAACGTGGAAAGCGCAACTTTCACCCTCACCCGGAACGGCTAATGTTGGACTCAAACCAGGCTTGAGTTCTAAAAGAAAATAATTATATTTTACGGGATTTTTTGGTCAATCACAGTGCAGCATTTATTAAAAACCGATTTGATAGCCTCCTGCGCACCGGTTGTGCTGTCAAAATAGATTGCATCAAATTCTACAACATATTTACCATCCCGCATAAAGCATCCATAATTCCATGAGCCCGGCATAATAAGGGCCTCATCACTCAGGCAGGCGCGCTTATCATAAAAGCATCTTTTTCGCAACCTGAAAAGCAATTTTTGAGAGGGTAGTGTGAGACTTAGCTAACACGAGGAGGAGACTTCCCCTTGCAAAAAGTAAATTGTCTTTATAGATTATTATAAGTCAAAACATTAAAAAATAACCATTATGACACAAAATTATATTAATTTGTTTATAGAGGATGAGTAAACCTTCTTATATCCTGGAATTTAGTACCTTATGAAAAATATTCTACCCTGAAGGGCAC
>JAUVGS010000452.1 GCA_030593665.1 Chitinivibrionales bacterium
AATTCCCCAATAAGTTCTTATATATGAAATTTTTCTTTGCTTTTATGGAAAACATCATTGGAATATTCCCCATCTCCTCCGGAATTTTCCAATGCCCCTCATACTTTTCCTTTAAAAAAGCCATACTTGGATCAATGGTGCATTCGAACTCATTAAACTGCAAAATTTCCAGTCCATTGTTAATCAATGAATTCAGACTTTTACTGATTGACCACATCCACTCATAGGACCCACTTTTTACTGTATATTCCGGATCAGAATAATCCGGATAGTTCCCATCAAATGAGAGTACGCTTGAATTGAAATAATCATATTTGGTACGAAGCTCCGTGGGATTTTCTTCATCAAAGATATAGCTGTATGGATGAAACTCATAGATATAGAACAATCCCCCGGGTTTAAGATAACGGGCAATTATCTTTGCCCATGAGTCAATATCTCGTATCCAGGTCAAGACACCTTTTCCTGTATAGATAACATCAAATGTCTCATCAAGAATTTCATCGAGTTTTAGAACGTTTGCATGGACAAACCGTGCTTTCATCCCTAGTTGGTCCCGCAGTCGTTGGGCGCAGGCAAGGGACTGCTCAGAGAAATCAACGCCGGTTACAATTGCCCCTTCGTGTTCAAGCGAGAGGGAGTCCGTGCCGATATGACATTGTAGATGGAGCAGGCTTTTATCCTTGATATCACCCAATTCCTCAATCTCAATGTGATCCAGCATTGTTTTACCGTTTAAAAGATCTTCAATTCCGTAGGACTTATAATGTACCTCTGCGATTTCATTCCACTTTTTCATGTTGGTGTTTTCTTCTTTTGTGTTTTTCATTTTTGTTACCTTTCAATAAAATCTACCCGATAATTCATCCGTGCCTTTATATATTGGGCAATTATTAAAAAATAGATTCTGATATAGAAAAATAGTGTTCTCATTCATTAGCCCGCTGTAGCAATACCGTGTCGGATCGCTTTATATTGTTGAGTTGCTCATATATTGCGCACTGTTAAAATCTTTATTTATAACAGTAATAATATCATATTGTTATAAATAGTCAATTTTAAACAGACACTATTTAAGTTTTTTCAATTTCACTTCATACACGAATGTCCGGCCTTTACCGAGATCAAGTACCAGGCCATCATCAGATTTTTTCAACGCCATGGGCTTGCCCGCTCCGCCATTCGGCGCAAGCGGCAGGACCTGCATTTTACTCTTTTTTGTACGGTTTTTAAATACAACCGTGCCATTGATAACCTGCTGTAATACCGGCAGGCTGCCGAGCTTTTTCAGTGCGGTGCGCGAGTGGTTAAACTGCTGTCCGGTCATTTTTGATGGGCCGACAACTGCTAAATAAAAATGCTTTGACTGTGCCAGCGGTTTGTTATCACGGGATATGGCAATTACCGAAGCATGGGTATTACCAACCGATACAGTAAACAGTGGGAATTCAAATTTCTGTCCTTTAATAAATCCTACTACACCCTGCACTTTCGGTGCATTAATTTGCAGTATTCCATCATTACTATTAAGGGTCAGCTCTCCGGTTTCGGATCTGAATATCTGGTTATCTTCGTTATAATATTTTCTGTATGCTTTAACCGTGCCCTTTGACTCCTGGTCGAATGTCTTTGCAACGCGGGTGACAAACGGCAGAAAATAGTTATTTTTTATTACATCAGAGTAACTACTGTCAGACAGTATCATATCCCGGGTAATCTTTTCAACGAATATTCCGGGAGCCTGTTTAATATCTCCCCGCAAAAACAATGGAGCTGTTGCAACCCACATTGCGACATCTTCAGGCTGACGAGAGACATCGAAGCTTTCCAGAGAATCAGCGCCAAGCGGTGTATGATCAAATTCATGCTGAAAAATACCGTTCCATCCCTGCAGGCTTGCATAGGAGGTCAATAACGGCATATGTTCAAGTTGATACTCACTCGGATAGCTGTGATTTCCCCAGATAAAGTAGGGTTTCCCTTTAACCCGGTAATAGGATACTGCCCAGGTGGAGTTGTTTTGCGGTGCAAGCAATTGCGAGAGATTATTGATAGGTGCGTATTTCACCATATCCCAGCCGGCATTGATTTTCCATAACTGGGGATGGTCCCAGTACGCGTCATTTGCCACAAAGTCAACTGCTGTGTTCGATTTGATCGTGGCAAGAATCGGCAGGGGCATATTGCTGCCGGCTAACGGGTATTTCACCCCGATACCGCGAAAATGTTTGTGCATATCGAGGAAATATCGCTCTTCAAGGTCCATGAGGAATTCTATACTCTCAGGGACATGTGCACCCATTTTCTGATTTTTTATTAGTCCCCTGGGATCAGAGTCCCACTTGAGCTCAAAACTGGCCAGTGTTTTGCCTTTGAATTTTGATTTATTCCAGAGCGCTTCAAGCTCCTTGCGATACGGGCCTTCAGGTACGAGGTCACCGCCGAAACCGGTGAAAATAGTTGTTTCATTGATAAATTCGGATATGGCGATTGCCGGATCATCCTTGTAAGCCAGACCGGTGTATTCGTTTTTATGGCTGAGAAACTCGGTGGCATACTCTTTCTGCAATTCGATTAGTTTCTTCGAATAGAGGCCCACCTGTTTTGCGCCCAGCTCCGGCGGTGCGTGTTCCACACCATCTTCCGGAAAGA
>JAUVGS010000016.1 GCA_030593665.1 Chitinivibrionales bacterium
TTGTTGTTGTTTGTTTTTCGCAATAAAGGGAGTGGGGATACTGCTGTTCTAAAAATAACAAATACTATTTACATCTGTTTTGTGTGGCGCCGTACATCCTTTACAACTCTTAAAGCCAAACTTTTTCCCCATCAACAACAAGACCAAATGCAATAATATTTTTATACCCTTTTTTCTTAAGCCGGGACATATAATCTTTTTCAATAATCTGCGCTAAGGCTTTGTCAATCGCAATCTCCGGCGTCTCTTTTGACAATACTTTTTTAAGCTCCATAATTATTGCAGGCTTTTGTCTGTCGGTTTTATGATATACCATAATATCAACTCTGCCGTATCCGGCCTCTCTGTTCGATGCAACCTCATAATCCGTAAGATTAACAAGAAGTCCCAATAAAAAAGCGTGGTATACATTCTCGGGGGTTTTGGCCGTATCGAAATAAGAGAGAGTGTCCCTGATAAATTCAGAAAATATTTCCTCGAATGTCTCCATGTCACCGGAGGTCAGAGAACTCAGCATTATGTTTATTTTATAATTTCCGATTTTCTCTGCTGTCCATTTTTTGATTATTGTATTAAATATGTAGGAAACTTCCCGATTTACAATTGCAAGACTGCACGTATACTCACCCTCTTCCAATCTCTTTTTCGTGTATTTTAAATATCCGCTGAAAAAGAGAAATGAGTACAACAGCTCATCGTCAAAATCAAAACCACTCTTCCTGAAGGTGATATAAGAATTTATAACCCTTTCTATATTTTCACCCTTTAAAAGGAGTTCCAGATCCCGTTTAAAAGATAGTGAATTTTCAACAAGCGTTCTTATAACATCATTTGAACTTGTATTTGCCCAATAAACATCAAACGTTTTTCTGTTTACAAAATTAATTACCGACCACGGATTGAGAATGGTATTATCTCCGAATGTGTAGCCGTTATACCAGTCAAGTACCGCATCGTACCTGTCACCCATCCCAAAATCGTCAAGGAGTTTTTTGCATTCGTCAAGAGTAAAACCGAAGTGTGTCGCAAAAGAGTTTTCAAGAATCGTGTAAACTTCAATATTATTCAGATCACTGAATATTGATTCTTTGCTCACACGGAGAATACCGGTTAGCGCTGCCTTTTCAAGATAATCGTCATTGTCTTTCAGTATGGAGCCGAGAAACGGTTTGAAGAAATTTATTATCTCTTCGTAATATCCTTCACTGTACCCCGCCTGAATGGGGGTGTCATATTCGTCAATAAGGACTATTGCTTTTGTATTGTCATAAGCAAGATAGAGAAGTTTGGATAGTAGTTTTAACGATGTTGTGTAATCGGAAGTATTCGCGTTGTTTGTCAATATCCTTTCAAAAATAACAAGATCTTCTCCTGCTATTCCAGAAGCGTTCTTATGAATCCCCTTTTCATGCCGTAAAAACTCATCTCGTATCAACCGGTAAATGTTTTCAATAGAGCTTTCAAAATCCGGTGCTTTTATATCCTTAAAAGTGAGGAATATAACGGGATATTTAGAAAAATGTTTTGTAAAAATTTTCGTTTTGTGGATTGCAAGACCTTTGAAAAGATGCTCTTTATTCTCACCCGTTTTTTCAAAGAAATATTTGAGTGTGGAAATATTCAGTGTCTTTCCGAAACGGCGGGGACGGGGAAACAGTACTACTTTTCCCCAGGCATCAAGTAAATCCTGAATAAAAAGAGTTTTGTCAACATAGTAGTAATTGTTTTCTATAACCTCTTTAAAACTACTTATCCCGATAGGAAATTTATTGAATTTTGTCTTCATAATCTATACTTTGCACACTCACAATTGATTAACTGCCTGCAGCGCTGTTATGTGATAGTAATATAAATTCTGCATTAAAGTGTATCTGTTTTGTAAAAATAATTATCGGAGTAAAATCAGACGAGGAAGATGCCGGTTACTCAGGGGCTGAAAATTTTGATTGCAACCTGAATTGAGCGATTCTATACTGCCCAAACTTCCGATATGTAGTCTGAAGAATCAAATATGTTCGGTGAAATGTATTAATAATCTGACAGGACCTGTCAGATTATTAATACAGATTTGTTGAATAACAGTTATTTCAACGGTGCATGGGGTACTTTAAAGCAGGCACAAATATTGCATTATCAAATAGTATGTCGGGTTAGCGGAACTATACAAATCGACAAAATGTTGTTTTCGTGTAATAAAATAATCATTTTTATACTACACGAAACAGACAATATGGAGATTAAACTGTTTATTGGACGCAGAAATGAGATAGAACTACCCCAAAATCTTTTCCACAAACGGGTTTCTTTCAGCGCGTACCATATTGATCTGTGAAGGATTACTTTCCGAATGGGTTAGTGCAGAACAGTGTTTTGACAAGGTTATAACTTTGGGCGAAATAGCGAAATGTTGAATATAGTATATTAAAACAAAATGCAATAAATGCAGATACGACACACTCACCATTATTACAGGAGCAGTAATATGCGATATTCAGGATCGTTGTTTTTGTTAAGTGTAATTGTAGTTCTCTTTACACCACCTGCACCGAAGAACCCGCAGGCCCGGATATCTCCGATGACCTGAAACCCAAAGGGACAATAACCGGCTGGGTATATGATGCATGGAACCGGCCGATCAGGGACGTTCTTGTCAGTGTCAATGCCGATTCCGCAGTTGCGGGAGTGAGTACTGCCACCGGTCAATTTATTGTGGGCAATGTCCGTGAAGGTTCCTATGTGCTCAGGTTTACCCACCGGGACTACGAAGACAACCCCACCTGCACAGTCGCTGTCTCTCTGGGTGTTGATGATACGGTTATCACGCCGGTGCAGCTTTCGTATGCGTATTATATTATCCGGGGACAGGTTACAATAAACGGTATCCCGCAAACCGGTGCGGGTGTATGTGTTGCGGATTATACAGAGGGCATGATGACTGGTACTGCCGGTGATTTTATCCTGAAACACGTCCCGAAAAAAGATTCAGTCACGTTGATATGCGCCTATGGTAATGTCGCGGTAGCAACCAGCCGGATAGGCGGCCTTGCTGCCAATGACACGAATGATGTCGGTACCATTGTCCTGGCTGAAAAGGGCCCGACCATTTCCGGTATAGTGTATAATCCTGATACCGTGCCTATGCCGAACCTTACCGTCTTTGCTGTTGCCGGTGGCCTTAAGACAACTACCGATGGTAACGGTTATTATACCCTGCGTAATGTCCCGGCTAATGAGGACGGTGTTATTATCATGGTTAATGAAGGAGGGTATGTCGGTGCGGCATTGGGTGCCAGTGTGAAAATGGGAGCAGTCATTACCGGTTGTGATATCTATTTGAAACCCACACCGCAGATTGTCAACGGTATCAAACTGACCACCTGTGATGTGTATGTGCCGCATACCGCGGCATCGGTTATCTGCAGAGTGTATCCGACAACAAATGATGTGAATGTAGTTGTCGCGGAGTATATCTGGAACGTCGGCGGTATAATCGCGACATCAACCGTGTCTGAGCACGCGGTCGCTATCGCGGGCCTCAGCCCGGTTACCCTTGGAGCTGTTACTGCGGTGAGTACCGAAGGTGACACTTCCGCAACAGAAATATTTACTATTATTCTTAGCGGCACCACACCGATTATTGACTCTGTTTCCGTGTCAAAAAATCAGCAGATATATGCGCCGTCAGTTTCTATCATGGAAGGGGATATGGCCTATTTCTATGTGCATGTGACTGATCTGTACGGCGGGCTCGCAACCATGGTATGGGATTTTGGTGATGGAAGTTCCTGGGCAGCCCCGGACAGCAATCCCTCGGTTGGTAGCTTTTATTATACTGCCGGCACCTATGCTGCAAAATTCACCGCCTCTGATATTGATGGGAATGTCGCAGTTGATTCTGTTACGGTTATCGTGCAGAAATCCGTTCTTGCAGCTCCCGTACCGGTATCACCCGACAGCGCCGCAGTGGTCCATGTCCCCGATGACAGCGCGAACCTGGTGTGGACAACAACGCCGGGTACCGGTATTACCTACAATGTGTATCTGACCTCACAGGTTACCATTCCGACCGAACAGCACCTTGTCGCGTCCGGAATAATTGATACAACCTTCCGTGCGGCTGTGGACAGCGCCAGGACCTACTACTGGCAGATAAAAGCTGTTCGTGCAAGTGACAGTGCCTTTGTCAGGAGTAAGATTTCTTATTTTACCGTTTACACAAATATTGTCAATCATGCGCCGGTATTCATCACGATCCCTGACAGTATGACCAATACCATGTATGTGGGCCTTCCATACAGCGATACGGTACAGGCCGCTGATGTCGATGGTGATGCTCTTGCCTTTACCTTTATCGACAGTCTTGTCGGGATGGTTCTGGCAGATACGGTTTTTTCCTGGACACCAACCGTTATTGATACGGGAAACCGCATTGTCAGTATTAGGGCATCGGATAACCTGGGCGGGTATGATACCTTAACATGGACAATTACTGTAATAGACGGCAGTCCGGTTATTACTGTTGAACCGGTCACAAAAACCGTGAAAGTAGGCAACCCGGCCTCATTTTTTATCGTTGCCACGGGAGTAACTATCGGGTATCAATGGCAGAAGGACAATGTTGATATACCGAATGCCACGGATTCAATCTATGCGATATCCGTGACTACCCTTGCTGACAGCGGCATGTACCGCTGTGTTGTTACCAATGCCTTTGGAAGCGACACCAGCGCTGCTGTAAAACTTACGGTCGATCCCTTTGTAGCGCCAATAGTGTATGTCAAACACGATGCCGCGGGCGCGAATAACGGGACCTCCTGGACAGACGCTTTTACCGATCTGCAGGCAGCGATTGATTCCGCAGACGCTGATGAGCAGATATGGGTCGCAGCAGGCACCTATAAACCTACAAAGGAGCAGGGCGGCACCGGCGAGCGGTTCAGGTCCTTCTCCCAGAAAACCAGTGTTGCCATTTACGGCGGCTTTGCCGGGACCGAAACACTGCTGAGTGAACGGAACTGGCAGACCAATGTCACGATCTGCAGCGGCGATATCGGGGTAGTGGATGACAGCCTTGATAACTGCTACCATGTGTTCTATCATACTGCGACTATGCTGATTACTGATAAGGCGGTGCTGGACGGGTTTTCCGTGTCCGGGGGAAATGCGGATGGGACAGCATTTCACAATTACGGCGGGGGGATGTATAATGTTATTTCTTCACCGACAATCAGGAATTGTACGGTTACAAAGAATAGTGCTGCACAGAAAGGTGGAGGTGTCTATAACGAGGATCGTTCCGGCACCCTGTTGTATAACTGCACAATCAGCGATAATTATGCAGCACTCTATGGAGGAGGTGTATACAACAGCTCTTTTTCAAGCGCGGTTATAAGAAATTGTACTATTAGTGCAAATATTACCGCCTATGCAGGTGGAGGGATGTATAATGACCGTTCCTCTGTTACAATAGATAGTACTGTTTTAACGAGTAATCAGGTCATCGCCAGTAGTTCTTCCTATCTTTATGGAGGCGGAGGTATTTATAATTGCAACAAGACGGATTTACATATAATAAATAGCCTTTTAGTGAATAATACTACACCTTCCTGTGGTGGTGGGATTTATAATTATCAATCAAGTGCGACTATAGATAACTGCACTTTCTATAATAATTCTTCAACTAACTTTCATGGTGGAGGTATTCATACATACACTAGCGTCATATTGGCAAATAATTGTACCTTTGCAAGTAATACAGCGAATAGTACAGGTGGAGGGATGTGTGTTTCCCTGACTAGTGATACAGCATATCTTACCAACTGCACTTTTACCAATAATGCTGCCAACACCTCAAATGGCGGTGGATTGTATCTTAATACTAACGCTACGGATAGCGGTGATGTACTTATAAACTGTATCTTCTGGAACAATTTCAGTGGTTCGGGAAGTCATGAGATTTATGCTAACAATGATTCAACATTTCTGGTAAAAAACACCATTATCAAGGGCGGCTATCCCGGCATTGACTCTATTATTATCGACGATCCTATCCTTGGAGGGTTAGAAGATAACGGCGGTTTTGTAAAAACGTGTACAATCGACGCAGCCGGTTCCGCCATTGACAAAGGGATATATGCCTATACGGACAATAACGGTATTTTTATCAGCAAAGACGGCAGCACCTTTACGGATGTCTATGGCAACGCTTACACCCCGGTCGGGCCGGTCACAGAATTGACAACAACAGATGCGCGCGGTATTGCGAGGCCCCAGGGTGCGAGTGTTGATATCGGGGCTTTTGAGAAGGAATAGAATAATCGTTTAGAACGTTGACTATACATTGACTAATAATTATATTAAATGGCAATATATTAAACGATTTAAACGATGCTAAACGATAGGACAAGCAATGGAACGGGAATCGAGAATACTTGAGTATAAGAGGCAACTCTCTGATTATGAAACGATTGCAAAGACTGTTGTGGCATTTGCTAATGGTGACGGTGGACAGGTGGTGGCAGGTATTGATGATAAAACCAGGAAAATTGTTGGGTTAGACCCACAGATAATAGACACGCTATTGGAGCGGTTATCGGTTTCCTTAGCCGACAGGATTCAACCTCCGCTTTATCCTCAGATTTTTGAAAAAAATATTGAAGATAAGGAGCTATTGATCATTCAGGTATTTCCGGGTAATCAAAAACCATATTTCATTGCTTCAGAGGGAATTGAAAAAGGGGTCTATATCAGAGTCGGGGCACATACCAGAAGAGCTGCTGGAGAGACACTTGAAGAACTGCGGCTTTTACGCCATCGCATGGGTTATGATGAACAACCGGTACCACAATGTACAAGTAGTGAGCTTGATGTGTCCTTGTTGCCCGGCAGTTTGCAAAGTGACAAAGGGCTTATATCGCTTGACATTTTACACCTGGATAACACAAATGGTACGTTGTATCCTACACGGGGCGGCATATTGATGTTCCATCCTCAGCCGCATAAATTTGTACCTGAAGCCTATGTTATTTGCAGCAGAATGAGAGGTTCTCGTGGTAGAGATACTGTAGAAAGCCATGAAATAACCGGCACATTATCAATACAATTGGAGCACACCATTGAAGTTTTAGAATCATGGCTTGGCAGGGAACCCTCTCTTACGGGCATACAATATGCAAATCGAAAATCAGCATTGCCAATGGTAGCAGTGAGAGAGGCTTGTGCCAATGCTCTATTTCACCGACAATACAGTATTCCCGGCGCGATAAAAGTAGCCCTGTATGCAGATCGTCTTGAAGTGTTTAGTCCCGGTCATTTTGCCGGGCCTTTTATTCCGGATGCTCTCGGTGACGGAACCAGTTATATTCGTAACAAAATTGTCGCTTTTTCTGCACGTCGTCTCAGTCTTATGGAAAAACGGGGAACCGGTATAAAGCTCATACTTGATTCAATGCGGGACAGTGGCCTGCAGGTAAAATTTATTGAAGGCGCCGGATGGTTTAAAGTTATTCTCTATTTTGTCGCAACAGGTGATAGTAATTCGATTCTTAATCCTGAAGAAACAGTTCTCAATCTTTTTGAAAATAAAACGGAAATAACAAGTGCCGATGTATGTACAGCATTAGATATAAGTAAAGCTACGGCGGTTGGCGTAATAAATACTTTACTAAACAAAAAACGATTACTACGAGTAGGGAAAGGTCCCAAAACGCGATACAGGATTACCGGATATTAATTCATAAAAGGGAGAAATAAAATGAAGCAGGCCATTCATCAAATCTTATCACTTTTAGTAGTTATTCTTATTGCAATCACCTGCACCGAAGAACCCGCAGGCCCCGATATCTCCGACGATTTAAAACCCAAAGGCACGATTACCGGCTGGGTGTATGATGCGTGGAACCGGCCGATTAAGGACGTCCTGGTTAGTGTTGACGCTGATTCTTCAGTAGCTTGTGTAAGTGACGCTACAGGCCTTTTCAGGGTGGGACGGTTAAGGAGGGAACATACATACTTCGTTTTACCCACCGGGACTACGAAGACAATCCCACCTGCACGGTCGCCGTCTCTCTGGGGGTTGATGACACGGTTGACACGCCGGTGCAGCTTTCGTATGCGTATTATATTATCCGGGGCGTCGTTAGTGTGAATGGCACGGCGCAAACAGGTGCCGGTATAGCCGTCGCCGATTATACTGAAGGTTCCCTTACCGCAGCAGGCGGTTCTTTTATGCTTAATCATGTTCCCAAAAACGATTCTGTTACCCTGATATGCGCCTATGGCGCGGCCGGGAGCAAAGCACGAACCGTAACGCTGCTTTTGGAAAATGACACGAATAATATAGGAATAATTGATATTACTGAAAAGGGTGCGGTTGTGTCGGGAACGGTGTTTGGTCTGCAGGGAGCGCCGACTCCAAGTGTTACGGTTTTCGCGGCTGGTGGCGGGCTTAAGTGTGTAACTGACGGGAATGGCAGGTACCGTATGAAAAATGTTCCCGTGAATGAAAACGGCGTTATGCTTATGGTTGATGAGAATAAATGTATCGGTGCAACAATAGGATTTGTTGTAGAAAAAGGGGCCTATGTTTCGGGGTGTGATATCTATCTCTATCCTGAACCGGAAATAATAAACGGTATGAAGCTGATTGTATCTGATATACATGTACCGTCCACAGCACTTTCAATCATGCTCAGGGTATATCCGGCAACGGAGATAACGACGAAAATAGTTGAATATTCATGGAACATCGGCGGCATTGTATGCACAACCGCAACGCCTTCCTGTGCTGTGCCAATCACACAACTTACCACTGCTGCTACGCTTGTGCAGGTACAGGCTGTAAACGCACTGGGTAATCTTTCCAGTGTAATGACATTTCGCCTTCACCTTGCCGGTACCGTGCCGGTTATAGACTCTGTTTTCGTCTCTGCGGATAAAATAACGTATCTGCCGTCAATCAGCATTCAGGAAGGATCCTTCGCCTATTTTTACGTAGAAGTGACGGATCTCTTCGGCGGTCTGGCTTCGATGACCTGGAACTTCGGCGACGGCAGTTCCTGGTCTGCCCCGGACAGCAACCCCTGTATCGGCCACCTGTATGATACGGCAGGTGTATATGCAGCGATTTTTCAGGCTGTTGATACTGACGGCAATCCTGTGGCTGATACGGTTTCAGTTACCGTTGTCAAACCAGATTTGACAAAGCCGGTTCTTGTATCACCGGACAGCGGCGCGGTTATTAAAGTTCCCAGGGACAGCGTCACTCTTACCTGGCATCCTGTCACCGGCGCTGGTATCGTATACAACGTATACATAGCCTGGCAAAACACCATCCCCTCCGAGCAGAATATTGTGGGCACTGCATTGACTGTTACCTCCTGGAAGGTGCCTGTTGACAGTGCGAGAACATATTACTGGCGGGTGAAAGCGGTGCGGGCTGCTGATAATGCTTATGTTTGGAGTAAAATAAACAGCTTTACCGTGTATACCAACAGCAGTGATATCGCTCCGGTATTTCTTTCAAATCCGGAAGATATGACCGACACCATGCTTTTGAGTAAAGTATACATAGACACCCTGAAAGCCATAGATGAAAACGGCGACCAGCTTGTTTTCAGTTTTATTGACAGCGTTGACAGTATGAAACTTGTCGGTAATGTTCTTTCCTTTAAACCGACAAAAGAGCATAATGGACTGCGGCATATTTCTGTTAAAGTGGTTGACGGGAGTGGATTGTCTGACACTCTGGCGTGGGATGTTTATATAAACATTTTGGATGGTTTGCAGGCGCCGGTTTCTCTTTCACCTCCGGACAATGACACGAATAAAACACTTATCGACAGTGTCTCTCTTGTTTGGCTCAGTGCAGGCAGCGGTATAACTTATAATATCCTCTGGGATGTTGTCGATACACCGGTTGCCTACGCTGCCAAAGGAATAGATACCACCATATACCGGGCTGCCGTGGATAGCGGGAAAACATATTATTGGCAGATAGAAGCTTTCCGTCCTTTAGACAGCGCGTATGCAAGAGGGGAGATAAGGAAGTATACGGGAAGGAACTATAATTCAAATACCGGCCTGGTGGCGGATTGGCAGTTTGAAGGGAATGCTTTTGATATGAGTGGTAACGGCCATAGCGGTACTGTATACGAAGCACAGTTTGTGAAAGGTCGATATGGCAGTGCGAGCCAGGCGTTACAGTTCGACGGTTTGGATGATTATGTTGAAGTACCGCATTCTGTGGATTTGAATTTGAGTCCGGAGTTTACGGTTAGTTTTTGGGTGATGCCATATTCATTTAATAGACCATTGCTTTATAAATACGGGACAGATGGATTTAGATTAAAACTTCTCGCTGAAAATGTGGAATTATTAGTAAAAACAAATAACAATAGTTCAAAAATTGTCGAGTCCAGCGCGTTATCCTCTAATAACTGGTGCTTTTTTATAGCAACTTATGATGGTATAAAGCTCAAATCTTACCTTAACGGAGAGTATATAAATTTTACAGACTGGAATGGCGCTTCTTTACCTTGTTCCACAACGACATCTCTTTTTATCGGTAACATTTCTGCCTCACCAGGTGCTTTTAACGGTAGAATTGACGACACCCGCATATACAACCGCTGCCTTGCAGATTATGAAATAAAAGCAGTATATGACGAGTGGGAAAATGCAAACCACGCGCCTGAATTCTCCGGCACCATGAAAGATACTGTTGTTCTGGGAGTACGCTATATTGACACCCTGAGAGTTATAGACACGGACGGTGATGACCTCCGCTATGCCCCTTTAAAAGCAACACCCAGTGTTATACTTACGGACAATATCATTACCGCATCATTTCAATTTAACGAAACCGGAGCTAAAGATATCTCAGTTACTGTTGAAGACGGCAGGGGCGGGAAAGATACACTGGCCTGGCAGGTGTATGTTGTGTCAAAGATACAGCATAATGACAAAGGAATGGTGCTGATTCCTTCCGGAGGAAAGACGTTTCAGATGGGTAGTGAAGTTGTTGGAAGTAATGCAATACCGGTTCACCCGGTTACCTTTACAAAGGATTTCTGGATGGACAGCACCGAAGTAACACAGAAGGATTATGATTCACTTATGAAAGCATACTATCCGGCATATACTGATTCTACAAACCCGGATTGGTCGGGATATGGAACAGGAGATAAGTATCCTGCTTATTTTATGAACTGGTATGATGTTGTGCTGTACTGCAATGCACGCAGCAAGCGGGACGGGCTTGATACGGTTTATGCCTATACTGTTATTACAGGAACACCGGGTAATGGTTGTACACTTACCGGGATATTAATAAATTACACCCGTAACGGATATCGCCTGCCAACAGAGGC
>JAUVGS010000447.1 GCA_030593665.1 Chitinivibrionales bacterium
ATATGCGCTTTCCGATCATTTTATTTCAATATTAACGGCAGAGGATGTATTGCTGAAAATAGAGAAACAGGTTGTTAGAGAAGCATCTGAAATGCTTCGGAAAGTAGAAACTGGAGAGGTGGTTTTAACGGATGAACAGAAGAGCGTGGTAGAGAAAATATGGCATACCCGGGAAAAAGAGATGAAGCCATTTCTGCTTTACGGTATAACAGGGAGCGGTAAAACACATGTCTATATAACACTGGCTAAACGGACATTGCAGGCAGGAAAGGGCGTTATAATCCTGGTGCCGGAGATTTCACTTACCGCACAAACTATTAAACGTTTTCGGGATGCTATCGGCTATGGTATTGCGGTTATTCACAGTCGGATGTCAGATGGGGAACGGCGTGATAGTATTGAAGAATTAGTGTCAGGGCATAAGCGGATAGTAATTGGTGCACGGAGCGCTGTCCTGGTGCCGATGGATGCCGTTGGATTAATCATTGTTGATGAAGAGCATGATGGCAGCTATAAGCAGTCTGATCCGGAACCACGGTATAATGCGCGTGATGTGGCAATAATGCGCGGCTATTTCCAGAAGGCGCTTGTTGTATTAGGCAGCGCAACACCCAGCCTGGAAAGTTATTACAATGCACTTCAGAATAAATATACCCTGGTTACACTTATGCAACGATTCGGTGCGGCTGCTCTCCCTGAAGTTGAAATAATTGACATGAATATAGAGCATAAACGAAATAACTGGACATTTCTCTCCGGATATCTCCGGACAAAAATTGATGAGACTCTTAGAAATAACAGGCAGGTTATCCTCCTGCTGAATCGTCGCGGCTTTTCTGTGATGTTACTATGTATGGAATGTGGTCATGTCTATACCTGTCCGAATTGTTCGGTAAATCTTATCTATCATCGTGTTACCGGGGTATTGAAATGCCATCAGTGTGGCTGGCAGGAACAGGCACCTTCAGCATGTATTAAATGCCGGGGTGAGCAGATTAAATATAAAGGTACGGGTATTCAGAAAGTTGAGGAATACCTCAGGGAGGTATTTCCCCAGGCCCGCATATTACGTATGGATCAGGATACTACCCGGCGTAAAGGAATGCATGTTTCCATTCTTGAAACATTTGCCGACCGGGAAGCGGACATTCTTTTAGGCACGCAGATGGTAGCAAAGGGACTTGATTTTCCGGGAGTTAAATTAGTCGGAGTACTCCAGGCAGATATTGGATTACATTTTCCTGATTTCAGAGCTTCTGAGAGGACCTTTCAGTTGCTCACTCAG
This sequence comes from Chitinivibrionales bacterium, assembly GCA_030593665.1. The sequence goes on from JAUVGS010000447.1 coordinate 1,286, forward strand.
GTCGCGGGACGTGCGGGAAGGAAGGATAATCAAGGGGAGGTAATTATTCAGACCTACTCTCCGCAGGAGCCGGGTATTATAGCAGCGAAGAGTCATGATTTTACCGGTTTTTTTAAGGATGAAGTACGATCACGAAAGGCGCTTGATTATCCTCCGTTTAAACGGTTAGTGCGAATTATAATACATGGTCCCGAGGAAGCAATCGTGCGATCATATATGGAAAAAGTGGCGAAAATGGTAAGGCAGAGGGGAGGTAATACATTAACCATACTCGGGCCTTCACCTGCGGTGCTTGCACGGTTGAAAACGGCTTATCGGTATTCGATACTTATTAAATCGGGAACGCCTAAAAATCTCCAGGTACTCTTATCGGAAGTAAGGAAAAACTTTCGGAATTTACCGGGGCGGATGAAACTGATCATTGATGTGGACCCAATAAATATGCTCTGAAAGAGAGCCATAATTTATACTAATACCGGGGGCTTACCAGGCTAAGCCCCACGCTGTTTGTGGAAAGATTAGTAATTGTTCAAAGGTTCAAGGTTTAGGGTAATTGTATGATTGCGGATTGAGGAATGCGGATTGGGGATTGAAAAAATCCAAAATCCAAAATCCAAGATTGTTTACAAACTCAAGCATCGTCACAACGTTTTTTCGCAGGAAAAGGCGATGTAAAAGTTGAACGGTGACAAAGATTATTATCCCGGAACAACAAGCAGGAAGAGAAAGCACTCATGAAGCAATTATTAAGCAACAGGATGATTACATGGGCATTTAAAATAGTGCTTACTCTGCTGTTTCTCTTTATAGTTAATAAAAGTATTACCGGTGAGGAACTTTTTGTGATAGCTCGGTATATTACGGTATACCATATCGCTTTTGCCCTTCTATTAGGTTTGCTCGGGCTTTTTTTCCAGGTCAAACGCTGGGGAATTATTCTCAAATATCAGAAATTTTCTGTGGATAATAACCTGGCATGGAAGACACTTCTCTGGGGTAACCTGTTGGCATTTATCACACCCGGAAGGTTTGGGGAGTTATTCCGTGGTATACAAATTTCCAGGCAAAGAAGAGGGGATTCACTGTTTGCCGTCATTATTGATAAATTGTTTATTGTTACAACGGTACTTTTTTGCGGATTACTCTGTATCGCTTTACAGAAATGGCTGTTTGCTGTCGGTATAGATGATAAAATGAAGATATTTATTTTCGCAGCATGTGTAGTATGTGTTATCGCTTTATTGCTTTTAACGACGGGTAAGGTCTTTGATAAGAAACACGCGGTACCGCGATATTTTAATCGAGTGCTCGAGAGTCTGCCAAGACTCTTTACCCCTGCGGGAAAACGGGCTCTGGTTTATTCATGTATTGCCCATCTCTGCCTTATCTTTCAAACAGTGGTTTTACTGCAGATGTTTGGATGTGGTTCAGTG
>JAUVGS010000371.1 GCA_030593665.1 Chitinivibrionales bacterium
GATCGTGTAGTAATCATTACGCATGCCTGCCTGGATTTTCAGTCTATTCAGAGCCAGCGTATAACTAAGATGGCCGCCAATTCTATATCCGGTAAGAGAAGTGTCGTTAACTTCAGGATATACCGTTTCAATAAAACTGGAATCATTTAAATAAACCTCAGCGAGGTTCGGAAAATCTATGACAATCTGGTAATCACCGCCGGTATCTACGTAGAAAAAGTATGATTCATTTTCACTTCGTTCGTTATATTTCTGATACTGAAAATCCGCGCCAATGGAGAGTGCATCCTGGTCTCTCAGGAAGAATGTACTTGAATTTACGACTTGAAATCGTTCGCGAGTATCACTTTCATCGGATGTTTTTACAAATTGTTTCCCCTGATCTACAAAGTAGGCATTTTTAGAATACGCACCGGAGAGTACCATTCTGTTTTTCCAATTAGTACCGATATGGTCCCAGCCCAGACCGCCGATCAATCTGCTGTTTTCCTCTTTCCAGCGATCTGTGGAGTCCTCGCCGGCGATTTCATCGTGCATACCCAGCAAATGTATGAAAAATGAATGATCACTGTTACTATCCCAAGCAAGCTTCATCTGACCATTCTGATACATGGGAAGGCCGTCGGTGTTTATCAGATTCTGTATCAGGTCAAGGAAACTGACCCGTCCATTGACAATATAAGATGCTTTACCGGGTACAATAGGTCCTTCAAGAAAAAGCCCAACGCCGGCCATATTCAGATCAAACTGATAGCTGCGGTCTGTCATAGATCCTTTTCGAAGATGCATTTCTGTTACTGACGAAAGTCGTGGCGGTGCATAAGCCGGGAAACCTCCAGCATAAAAATCAACATTATCTAAAAAACCAGGATGAAAGCTGTTTATTGCGCCGCCGGAGCCATGCTCAGCGCCCCAGTGACTGATATTGTTAACTTCCATACCGTCAATGAGATAGACATTCTCACTTCCTGAACCGCCACGGACCAGAAGGGTATTATCCCAGTCCCAACCGGTTCCCGCTACGGAAGGAAGTGTTTTTAATACTTCATTAACATCAGCGAGCGCTCCCGGAGAGTTTTCAATCTCTTCACGGGTAAGATTAATCACTGATGTTGATTGGTCAGACTTTTTAAAAATAATTTTATCTGATGTAACAACCGTCTTTTCCAATTCATACACAGAGACTTTCTGCAGAGGAATAATCAGCTCCTTATTGGTACCCGTTTTAATAACGATACCTGGTTTCGAGCACGGATTATACTCTTTTGCAGTAATTTCAAAATCATATCGCTCAACAGCAATATTCTTAAAAAGATACTGACCGGCGCTATCCGTTGTGTCCAACAAATTAAGTCCTGGTATACTTACTATAGCTCCGGTAACCGGTTTCTCTGTTCTATCATCTACTACTGTTCCGCCTATAGTTCCCACAGCTTGTTTTTTTTCACGTGCAGCTAAAACTGAAATAAGCAGTACGACTATTAAAAATGTTTGAGAGAGTCTCACCTTTTTCCTCCTGTTGCATGGTTAAATATTGTATTACGAAGGTATCTGCATATAAGTGAAACACCAGGAGGAGGAGATTGTGTTACTTTTTATTTGATAATTATTGATTCTTCGGTTGCGCTGCAAGTATTAATTCATCTGCGAAGAACTATAACAGGATGGAAGGTGTTAGGAGAATAGCTTTCAAGTGTTTTTTAAGAGGATACAATACTAACGCGGGATAAACCCGCAAGTAAGTTCCTTATCAGATTCCTTTCTAAAAAACAAGAAAGCAATCTGTAAGGTACTAAAGCATAACAGTATGTCCCACAAGGGGATTATGCGGATATTTAGACACATGCGGGGAAACCCCGAAACCGGTTTAAGCCGAAACCTGAATGTGAGAGAGTCTCTTTCCCTACTCGACAAAATGTTATACCCTGCGAGTATAACATACAGTGGAAATACCCTGAAGGGCACTGTGTAAATTTCCTACTGTTTGTTTATCAAGAAGATTTCATACCGGTTTCAGGGATAACAAAACATTTTCAATAATAAACGGGATATAGAGGTAAGTATTGTGAGAATTGAATTCTCCCCGCATGTCGCTGATTATATCATTAAAAAAAGGCGGGAACCATCACTGAGGACGATTCCCGCTGCCTGCCTGGTATAAAAGTACCGTTACTCATAGACAGACGCTCCTGAGACATCTTCCGTTTCAGGTTCGGTTTCAGTCACGCCTTCGGTATTGGCATTTTCATCCACCTGCTCTTCCATTTCACTGTTCAGGTCACGGGTTACGGACGCGCGGGTAAGCGCATTGGTTTCGGTGACCATTTCGGAAATATCATTTGCCAGATCTACAAAGAGTCCATTATCGCGTCTGGAACCAAAGTCAATTGCGTCCAGCATGGATAATACAACCTCTATGAGATTTTTTCGGGCATCTTTCTCAATAGGCGTCATATCACTACCCTTGTCTTCAATTCTATCCTGTTTAAGAGCCTCATATTCATTCTGAACGGTTCTTAAACTTTCAACAATAGTTTGAAGGGAGACGTCTGTTACCCACTGCGCAAAAGGCTCCATCGCAAACTTCTGAAGAATCTGACGAATAACCTTAGTCGCATTACGATAGGAGAAAGTTTTATTTACCCATAAACCGCACTCTTTCATCTCCTTTTTCAGGTTACCTGCAGCAGCAACCACAGAAGTATTAACAGGTATCTTCAGGGCTACGCCAATCTGACGTCTGAGCGCGATATAGAGAGAAATTCTATCCTCATGCTTTTCCTTAATTTTAGCAGTAAAAGGATGTTTACCGTTTTTATTAAAAGCTGTTTCAAAATAACTAACAGCTTCCTGAGCGGCTGCAATATATTCACCCATTGACTCATTTTCATCAACGAGTTCAACAATTAAGCCGATCAGTCCGACAGCAAATTCATAAAGAACAGAGTTCTTTATATTTGTAACTAACAGTTTTCCTATTTTTGTAAACATTGTTTAGTCCTTTCCAAAAAGTTATTAATTCAGTTAATTGTTGTGTTCTTCTTCCAACCCGATTTTCAGGCTATTTCGGCAATTTTAAGACTTTCATATCAGACCTCCTTTCTTTTGTTATTGGTTCTTTCACTTCTCTTTTTATTTATATTCTCATTTTTTGTCTCCTTTTTGTCAGGTTTTTGTCTGTTTTCTGTTTGTGGGTGTGGTTT
>JAUVGS010000572.1 GCA_030593665.1 Chitinivibrionales bacterium
AGTTGTAGTAGCGCGATTATCTGGCAAACGCACAGTTCACCAGTTCGCAGCACCATAAGGGCTCTCAGTCTGTTGGGATCGGATACAGCTTTTACTATGGAAATAAAATCATCCATAATTTCACACCTTATTTAATTCGATATTTCGCCACATATCGAAATATAATACAACTTTTTCCTTTTTGCCATCTTTTTCTAAGAGAAAATAATTTTAATTCCTCATTTTCACTCAGGTTTATCCTGAATCTAATTTATTTTTTTTTTTTGGAAATCCCTTCGGTTGTTTACTATATTTATAAATAAAGGTAACCATGTTAAGTGCTTGTCCGCAAATGTCATTCCCGAATGTTTCTGGCGGGCGAAGTGCGCCAGAAGCATGCGGGAATGACGTTAAAAAGGTAGTTTCCGGACAGGCACTAGTTACAGTATTTTAACATATAGTTGAGAGGGAGGGGCGTCCTTTTCTAAAGGCAGGATTAATGAAACACCTTACCACAAGATTTGTATTGAATTTTTCGGGCTTACTTCTTTCATTAGCACTTTTCTGCACCCTGCCATCTAACTACTTCCGGGAGATTTACCCCGAGTATAATAATATTGAGGCGGTAACCTCCGCCTCACGTGATATTCAGGTAACAGGAGGAAGAGCGTATGGTAATTATGCAATTCTTGAGACCTACCATAAAGACAGCTATATTCACCACTTTATTGCGTATGGTCCATATGGCCTCTTCAACGATACCTTAATCGTAGCTGATACACCTCGTACGCACATTTGTACCCTCACTAATCTTAATTCTGATGCGACATATAATTTTATCTTTAGAGGCGATTTCCCGAGTAATCCACAGTTGGAGAATCATAGTACTGAGGGAATTTTCAGAACTGTTCCCACATACCGCAATCCTCGCTCAAACCAAGTAAATAAGGAGAACGAATAACAATTGACACAAATAACAATACTTAAAACGGTGGACTTTAACTTAAGGAAATACTTATGATCTCTCAAATGGGCAAAACCATAATTGCTGCAATAGTATTTACCTTTTCGATCAATGCGATCAGTGTATTGGAATGGTCCAACTGCCTTACCTGAGGGAGCACTGCGGGCGGCGCCCAGATTGTAGAAAAATTAGAAACTGAAATGGGAGAGTCCCTTATAGCTCTTACGTATCACGAAGCCGGAATGGGTTCCCCGGAGGAGCTCTGTGCCGAAGGCATTGACTGGCGCGCTATGACCTGGTATGGTATGGCAATGGGTGGCGCTGTAGCAAACGGTGGCGATGTAGGAAGTATCAACACGGTTGGTGTTGCGAACCTGACTTCTGATCCGGTGGCAATGACTGCCGATTTAGCCGTTACAGCAAAAGTTTCTTCAGCAGATCCAAGAAGTACGGATATTACTGTAAATATAACTGCAAAGGAAGCGTTTCCGGCTGGTACTAAACTGCATGTTATCGTTTATCAAACTAAAATTTACTGGCAAAATGATTTTGGATTTGAAGCTCCCAATGGCCAGAAATATATGGTAAATTGCATTCGTGATCTTGTAACTGACTCTTTTGGTGTAACTTTACCTGAGTTGGGAGCCGGAGTATCCCACAGCTAC
>JAUVGS010000323.1 GCA_030593665.1 Chitinivibrionales bacterium
GTGCCCGCCTTTATAAACAAGTTTTCTTTTCCTGATATCACTTTTTAAATGCACAACAAATTATTCCAAAATTTATTACCAAAGGTAATAAACCTACCCCCTGACAGGAGGTCTCGCGTAGCGAGTGGGGGTTTACTCCACCTTCAACTCCTCCCACCCCTGACTGTAATTATATAAATCACGCGCAACCATCATATAAACAATTAACCTCTTGGCACCCAGGTCTTTTCTCCTTGCACGAAGCATTTTATTGCGCACCAGAGGTCCGCCACCCCAACTGGTGATAATATCAACACCCAAACCGGTCTTTGCAGCGATGTGAGCCCCGATTCCTGCACTCTTGCAGTCAACCAGCTCAAACACACCGGTGAAGCTGTCACCAATAAGCATAACAGGATCATTCCGGTTGCCTTTATAGCGGGTACCATCTTCACGCAATACTTGTTGCGCCTTTAGCGCAGCAGGCGGATATTTTGTCTGTTCCGATTCAGGTAACCGCGCGATAATATCACCCATGCGGGTGAAGGTAGTATCTTTAATCAGATATTGTCTCTTTTGTGAAGACAGTTCCTCATACCATGTATACTCTTTTATACGATCAGCAATAAGCGTAGCAGTAATTTGCAAACCTCGATATGTCCAATGGGTATCCTGCCGCTGGTATACCTGCCCGGTAGAATCGGTGTCATCCTTCTTTGCCGCAAGGAAATGGGGCAGCAGATCTATGACTTCAACACCTTCCTTCTGTAAATCTGTGAGTATCTTTCGGCCATAGGGATTAATAACATCCGCCCCTGTCCCGGGTTGTCCAGTATCAACCTTCTCAAAATAGACTTCTGATTTTGTGGGCACTGCCACAAAGAGAAGATTAATATTGTTCCGATCACAAAACTTATTAAAGGCCCCGAGATGGGTCACTGGGTTTTTCTCTGCTTCCTGCAACGAAAGATCACCCGAGGTGGTATATTCCAGAGATTTACGAAAGAATACCCAGTCACCCGCGCCCTTAAATCCCATCTGGCCGGCGGGGAGTTCATTCAGTATCTTTTTTTGGACATTGATTTGTGTACTGCAACTTTTAAACCACGCATCATAAGAGTTCCCGTGCGCGGCAAGTTCTTCCTGAAATCGCTTCGCATTATCGGTGAAGTTCACCGAGACCTGTGTATCCAACTTTTTTTCGATTTTTACAGCGGTTGTTTCCTTTTTCTCTTCCTTTTTACCCATACCTGAAACGAGGAAGACATTATAAATCGCTTTTCCATGAGGGTTGCCCCTGACAACCGCGACAGGATTATCAACGGAAATTTTTTTCAATTTTTTTCTTATTTTCTTTTCGGTATGCTCATTGGGCCATTTGGCTTGATCGCTCATGTCAACCATATCGGTATTCAGCGTCGGATACCAGTAAGAAGCCAGGACCGTGATCCAGTCAATGACCTGCTCTTCGGTAAGAATATCCTTTTGATATTTATCCCGTATCCATGCGGTCACTTTGGCAAGTATCCCTGTATCAATCGATTCACAATTCAATTTTCCATATATCTCTAAAAACCCGTCATTATCGGTATCAGTAATTCCGGAAAAAAAATTGGCCCACGGGCTGAACTCAACTTTAACCCAGATTTCATCACCGGTTTCCACTGTATGGAGATAGCAGGAGACGACTTCCTGGTATGGCTTGTAAATACTTGGATCAGACCATTTATACCCGTTGATTGCGCTGCCGATATTTTTCAACCCATCTATTTTCAACTCGCACCATAACAGGTTCTGAAGCGGAATCCATGCAACAGGATTGTTCTTTTCTTCTTCGGCTAACGGTGTCCCGCCAAGGGTGTTCACTGCCGAAAGTAAACCTCCATTGAATGTCATATGGTTAATAGCCCTCGGTTTACGGGGCCTCAGCGGTTTGAACTTCTCAGGATCATACCTGACCGGATTATTCATATAGGCGGCATAATCAAGATTTGCCAGTGTCGGCCTGTCAATCTGCCGTATCATGACCGGGGATTTCATTCGGTTGAAATCAGGTATTATTTCTCTGTAAGGAGATGCGTTTATTGTGTAGGATAATACTATCAGTATCGGGAATAAATACTTCAACATTAAACATTCCTTGTTCGATATTCGTTATTTAATTTTGAGTGCGCTTTATAAAACCTGTCTACTGCATTTAAAGTACGTTTTAGTGCAGTAGAGGTACAAAATTTTGTGCCCTTACTGTCGTATTACATACCGATTTTCCTTGTTGTTAAGTTTTTAGAGTGCCCTCGAATTTTATAGCTTAATATCTCTCCACCCTTCAGCACCATACCTGATATCACGTTCAACAAACTCCCAGACAACCAGCTTTTTACCCCGGAGCACACCCTTTTTGCGTTCGAGCTTTTCCCGCACCAGGGTTGACGCACCGCCATCACTGACAATGGAGCAGACCGGCAGAGAAAGTTCATAAGCAAGATGAGAAATCCATCCTGCTGAACGGGGCGCATCCGTCTGATATATCCGTGAAAAGCTGTCACCCAGGACCAGTATCTTTGAGTTGCGGTAATCATCGCGAAACAGATTCTTTGAAACAACGGTGCTGTCCTCGGCGCGCCTGATCTGATAGACCTGTAAGCAGGTGATCTTTTCCTTATAGAAAGGCATGGTGAAAAACGGCAGTTTAAAATCAGGCAAATCAGCCATAACCCGTATATCGCCCTCACGCTCGATGGCAACAGCTTCACAGGTGTATTCTACTGTTTGCCCAAGCCCTTTAAGCCACGGTTTCGCCCGTATGTGATCAGCAATTGTTTTTGCCGCAACTTGTACGCCCCGTGTTTTCCAGTGAGTATCCTGGGCAAGGTAGAGAGAATCCCCGAATTCAGCATCCCGCTTTCGCGCCTCGGTCAGCGCGGAAAACAGGTCAACCGTTTCTATGCCGCGTACATTCAATTCCCGCATTAATCTGAGGGAATGATTTTCTGATGCGGTGGTTTGTGGACCTATTCTGCTGCTCAGCAAATCAGGATAAATCGATGCTTTTCCCGGAGCAATTACCACCATCATTTCAATATCGCGTTTCGCAAGCTCATCCCTGAATGCGACAATAGAATCAATTGCATTATCCCTGATCGGGGTATCTTCAGGATCCACCACTATAGAACGTTTGTCAAGAATATAGGGGCGAATCAGGTAATCAACGCCCTGTTTATAAAACAACCACCTGTTTTTTCCCTCCAGTGCTTTCTCTCCCCAGTCATGAAGCACACTATAGCGAAAAAACTGCATAAAGGGCCGCAGGGTGTTGGCAAAGACCGAGGTCTCTTCCAATTCGGTTTCATACTTGCGCAGATATTCCCGGTTAAAAATAGTATACAAAAAGAAATTCTTTATCACAAGGATTGGGTAGGATAACACACCCGGTCCGCTGAAGGCAGGCGCCAGGCTTCGGGTATACAGCATGACCTGTTCATGTTCCGCCAGAAGATCAGTAACAGCCTCCTGTGCCCTGACATTATCAT
>JAUVGS010000501.1 GCA_030593665.1 Chitinivibrionales bacterium
AGCATCTCCATTAATCAATTGCCCGACCATGGATGAGTTTATCGCTTACCACGAGGGCCAGGGGTATGAGCACGTGAAAACGATCAATGCTGATAACAACAGTTCATCGCAGATAGAAAGTGAACTGAAAAGTCTCTATAGCAGTGAGGATATAGAATTTGTCCAGGTTATTGGTGATGAAGATGTCCTTGATATACCAACAGGCGGAACTGATTATCATTACAAAAACTGGGGATGGCTTGACGGAACCGATACCTATGAGGATATCTATTTAGGCATATATCTCTGCAACACAGAGAAGGGATTCAAGCAGATACTGAATCGTCAGAAATTGCAGGAAGCCGGTGGTGAATGGACCAAGACCGTTATAGGCACGCTGGGGCAACAGGATAGTGAAAACCCATTGAAACGTTTTTCCTCAGGCCATTTCGGCACCAGAAACTGGGACAACCCGGAAATGAGTTTAGGGTATACTGTTCATCGTGTCTATAAAATTAAGGTCCAGCCAACCAAGGGGTATGGCGGTGGCTATAATATTCCCGGGCCGCAACCGTGGGAAGATTGGACGCTTGATCCGGACCCATTCTATACCAACGGTACATCCGCGAGTAATAAAATTTATGAGTACTGGAATGAAGGTACCTGTCTTATTTTTCATCGAGACCATGGCTCCAATTCCGGCCCGAGCAGTCCTTCAATCCGTATGAGTAGTACCGTTACTATCCAATGTTCTCCGCTGTTTCTCTCAATAAACTGCCTTACCGGGAATTTCAAAGGAAGGCATACCAGTAACTTTGCTTACTTGACACAATCAAAAGTAATCGGAACCTGTTCAACGCTCGGCGCAACAGTCGTAACCTATTCGGGTGATAACGACCTGTATGCCATGGCTGTTTTTAAAGGTATGGTACCTGAGGACGGCAGCCCTCCGGAACGGCTTGTCGGCAATGTCCATATCATGGGAAGTACCAAGGGAAAAAAACACTCAAGAACGTTCTTCCATACGTATGGTGATGTGATGACCATGTTCAGTATCGGTGATCTGAAACCGTTTCTCATGGTAACCTCACCCGGTAGCGGAGCGGAAGTGGAACAACACTCTACCTGCAAAATCGGCTGGGGTGACAATATCGACGGTAACGTAAAAATTGAGCTGCTCAAAGGCGGTACCTTGAAAGAAACCCTTGCAAGCACCACTGAAAGTGACGGCTCATTTGAGTGGGTTGTTCCGGATGATTTTGAGTTGGGTGATGACTATCAGGTAACGGTCACGAATAGTGATAGTTCAGCGCTGACTCATACCGGTGAGACCTTTAGTATTGTACCGGAATTCATCATTGCAGAATTTCCCCATATCCAGGGTTATGACAAATGGGGCATCGGCCGCGGCGTTGATGACAAATGGGAACAGCTCACTGATGATGATGTTGACTGGATAGTGCATACCGGCCCGACACCGTCGAAAACCGGCAGTGATCCTGATAAAACCGGCCCGAGTGAAGATCATACTACAGGCAATGGCAATTATATCTATATCGAGGCTTCAAACCCGAATAATCCGGATAAGAAAGCACATTTGATAACACCAAAATTCAATTTTAATGCGTGTAATAATCCGGAATTAAGTTTCTTTGCCCATATGTTCAGCGCGGAAAATGAGATGGGTCATCTCTACATGGATATTAACGTTGATGGCACCCTGCATAGCGATGTCCTGCATTTTACCGATGACCAGGGAGATGAATGGTTTGAGGTGAAGCAGGATTTAAATACCTACAAGGGCGACCGGGTACGGTTTATTTTTCGTGGTATTACCGGTGCAAGCTGGTGCGGTGATATCTGTATTGATGATTTTCAAATCAAAGGCGATCCAACACAGATTACTAACCCCGTCTCAATAGTACCGGTATCTTTTAATATTAAATACTATGGTTCACTGTTACAATTCCAGATACCTGACAATAAACTCAAATCATTTTCTGTAAGTATTAAAATGTACAACCTGCAGGGGAAAATGGTAAAGACGTTGTTGGATGGTACTGTGAAGCCGGGTTATTATACAATTCAAATAGGCGGCAGGCAGAAGCTTGCAACCGGAATGTATCACTGCAGAATGGAAAGTCGGGGTTTTACAAAAACAATCGGCATGTTGTTAATGCGGTAATAGATATTTTCCAGACAATGATTAGTTATCACTACAATCCCTCTCCGGATTTCTGGAGAGGGATTTTTT
>JAUVGS010000517.1 GCA_030593665.1 Chitinivibrionales bacterium
GGGCGAGTTAAGGCTGTTTCTGATGGTGCAAGGGAAGCAGGGCTTAAATTTTAGCCGAATTTAAGCGAAATATAGGAGGCAGATAGTTGTATAAACAAAATACAGACGATAACCAGTTAATAGACAAGGTAGTTCATATTAACAGGGTTGCAAAAGTCGTAAAAGGCGGGCGCAGGTTCAGTTTTAGTGCAATCGTTGTTGTTGGTGATGGTGAAGGATCTGTTGGCTTCGGGCTGGGTAAGGCAGGAGAAGTGCCGGAAGCAATTCGTAAAGGTATGGAAAAAGCGAAAAAGAGCATGGTTAAAATATCCCTGGTAGATGGAACAATACCTTACGAAATAATAGGAAGATTTGGTGCAGGAAAAGTTCTGCTGAAACCTGCATCTCAGGGAACCGGTGTTATCGCAGGAGGTGCTGTAAGAGCTGTTCTTGAGGTTGCCGGTGTTCAAAACATTCTTACAAAATGTATGGGATCGCACAACCCGCATAATGTGGTTAAAGCGACTTTCACCGGTCTTAAACAACTTCAAAGCAAAGAGCAGGTGGCCAAAAGACGCGGAATTAACGTTGAAGACCTTTAAGTTGAAGATTGATGAGTTTAAGCGTTTGGGAAGCACTCTAAGGAAGCAGTAGATACGAATAATCAAAGGAAATTTTAGATGGCGGGAACATTGAAAATAAAGCTTGTCAAGAGCATGATAGGAAGACCTGAAAAGCACCGAAGGGTATTGCGAGGTATGGGGCTGAAAAAGCTTAATAGAATTGTCGAGCTTCAGGATAAACCATCTATCCGCGGGATGATAAACAAAGTATCGCATCTGGTGAAAGTTGAGGAGAATATTGATGAAGCTTAATGAATTATCGCCTGCAGCCGGATCACATAAATTAAAAAAACGCCTGGGACGTGGTGTTGGGTCAGGTACAGGCAAGACAGCAGGCAGGGGAACAAAGGGACATAACAGCCGTTCCGGCGGAGGTGTAAGACCTGGGTTTGAGGGCGGCCAGATGCCTATCCATCGCCGTTTGCCAAAACGTGGATTCGCAAATATTTTTAGAAAGAAAATAATAGAAGTAAACATTCGTGACCTGTCAAGATTTGAAAGTTGTAGCACGGTTGATGAAGCAGCGTTAATACGAGTGGGACTTGTTAAAGGAAAAAGAGACGGAATAAAACTCCTTGGCCTGGGTGAGATAGATTATCCGCTTCCAATTAAGATAAACAGGGTCAGTGAGAATGCCAGGAAAAAAATTGAATCGGCTGGCGGAAGCATAGAGGTTGTATAAATGATTGGCGGTGGGTTTGGCAACATATTCAAAATTCCCGAGCTGAAAAAAAGGATTTTTTTCACTCTTGCGTTTCTGATTATATACCGTGTGGGAGTGCATGTGCCGGTTCCGGGTATAGATGCTGCGGCACTCGCTGAAATTTTTGACAGAGCCAAAGGAACGATACTCGGAATTTTTAATATGTTTTCCGGAGGTGCGTTAGAGCGGTTATCAGTTTTTGCTTTAGGGATAATGCCTTATATTAGCGCATCAATTATACTTCAGCTAATGACTGTTGTTGTGCCGCATCTTGAGCGATTAAAAAAAGAGGGCGAGCAGGGGCGAAAAAAGATTACTCAATATACTCGATATGGAACCGTTGTTTTAAGTATCATACAGGGCTTTGGAATAAGTGTCGGCCTTGAAAGAATGGGGGCTGTTATCGAACCGGGATGGTCTTTCAGAATGATGACGGTTATTACCCTTACTGCCGGAACTGCATTTATAATGTGGCTGGGAGAACAGATTACTGAACGCGGTATCGGCAACGGTATTTCTCTTATTATATTCGCCGGCATTGTGGCCAGTATGCCGACTGCAATTGCAAATACATTTCGCCTTGTTTCAACAGGGGCGATGGGAATATTTCCCGTGCTGGTTTTGTCTGTTCTAATGGTTCTTGTTGTGGCCGTGATTATATTTGTCGAACAGGCCCAACGCAGAATACCCGTTCAATATGCCAAAAGGATTATCGGCAGAAAAATGTATGGCGGACAGAGTACGCATCTGCCGCTTAAGATTAATACATCAGGCGTAATACCGCCGATTTTCGCTTCATCAATTATGATGTTTCCGGCAAC
>JAUVGS010000308.1 GCA_030593665.1 Chitinivibrionales bacterium
CGGGGAAGTGTTACTGAATTAGGAATGGGGAAAAAACAACCGTACTTTTCGGTAAGTATTAATAAAAAAACCAAGTTGATATATTTAGGAAATAGCAGAGTACGGCAGGCAAAAAAATGTGCGTCTAACTATAAAAAGATGATGGGAATTATTGATGAGATGACTTTGATAAATATGGAACTGCTAAAAAGAAATGTCGATATTGCCAAAATTAGGCAAGAGAGCTTATGACTGTCGAGTAAATTAGCGACTTGTTTTTATTGCTGACAGTGAGTTAAACAGGCACGGAAATAACTTTATTACTTCCACTCTTATGCTTAAGAAATTACTCTGGCCTCACAATACTCATACCAGTGTACATTGTTGTATCTGGATTAATTACCTTACCAACAGGTTAATCTACCAACTTTGATTCAGGAACATTTTCTTTTTTTTGTTTCAATCGAAACCGGTCAGAATGTTCTTTGAGGACTCTTTTAATCCAGGAATCGGGATACCCTTTTTCCTTGGGGCGGCCATTTTCATCTTTGACATATCCATCGTTATACTTTGTCATTAAATATTCACCGAGTTCTTTCCATCTTTCTACTGCCAGTTCTGCATGAGTGACCGAATAATCGGTCAGGTAGCGTTTCATCAATGCCGGATCGGTTTTTGCCAGAGCGGCTGCTGTTTTTTCAACTGCCGGTTGTAACGCAAGAAGATTACCTTCCAGTTCCTTCTGCACTGCAAGAATCTCCGGTTCCATAAAAGAGTACTTGAGATTCGCTAAATTTGAGACAAAATTAAACACCCACCAGGCAGATTCCCAGGAAAACCTGCCGAGTTCACCCACGGTAAATGATTCAGGAATTGCATCAATGCTGCAATAGAGAGGCGTATAGCAGGTCATCCAGGTGTCATCAACCCCATACCAAAGTACACCGCCGACGCCGTCGGGTAAAAATGATCGTGATTGCGACACAAAGGAATAGCCGGTTTGCTGGGTTGAAATGGGACGTTCCCAGGCGTGCTCTACACTGTCCTTAGTCCATACCAGTGGTCGCCATCGATTTGGACTGTTATAAGGTCCCGCATCAATACCCTTTGTCATATCATAGTCAGTGCCCTCATAGTGATCGCGCATAAGCGCAAAAACATCGGCAAGCGAAATCTTTTTATCCGGTTTTATCCACAGGGGATAGGGCTTTGCACCGTCAACGGCTCTGTGGTAATCAGGAGACAGTTTCAGCGAAGGCGCTGCGCGTCGAAATATGGACCAGACCCGTGTATCGCCAAAACGCTGATTTTTCGGTGTGGAAGGACAGTATGCTTCACAGAAACGGAATGGCTCCTTCGATTCCGGGTTGTAATAGCCTTTGTCCTTTGCAAAGGAGATAACATTTTTGGAATAGAGGCAATTTCTGGGATCCTTAAGCGGAAAGGTACCTATCCGCGCTTTATTCGCATGGCAGGAGATATACCCGTTTGGAACCTTGCGCGCTACCCATATAGCCCCGGTTCCTCCCGGCCCCGGCCCGATCATTTCCATAAGCCAGGCCTCTTTTTTGTCAGCAATTGAAAACGTTTCACCCGTTGATCGATACCCGTATTTTTCAACCAGATCGGTTATTACCCTGATAGCTTCTACGGCTGTTATTGCCCGTTCCAGCGCCAGTATCATCAGGTTCCAGTACCCGAGCATACCATCAGGGTTTTTCAACTCCTCCCGGCCGTCAAAGGTAGTCTCACTGATTGCCAGTTGATGCTCGTTTATTAAATTGACATAGGCGTATGTATGAGGAACCTGCGGTATCTTACCGTGTACCTTGCCGCTCCAGTCGGTTATTGCAAGTGAATCGTCCGGTTTATGATCCGCTGCCGGCGCCTGTCGTAAATGAGGGTGAAATTCCCCATCACAGGTGTAGGTGATCATGACTGAACCATCTTTTGAGGCGCCTTTTGTCACCAGAAGATTGGTGCAGGCCTTTGCCGGTAAAGTTATAAGAATACATACCAGACATATTTTTATTATTACTTCAAATTGGTTTCTTTGCATGGATAGTTCCTCTCCCGGTACGTGTCGGTTTAAGATTACAAAAATAAAATATTGTCAGAATGGTTCTTCTGTTACTTTGCTTCAGTTGTATTACCTATTAAACGATTGGTATAAATATAGATATTGTAGTGTAAAAGAGCGTTCAGAAGCAAAGGAAATGAATATATGGAACAGGATTGCTTGTTCTGCAATACTACTTTTGCTATAAAGCAATATAGGCCACACTGTCCTAACGCAGGTAAACTGCAAGTAAGTACCTTCACGAAATTATTTTCTGCCAAAAAAAACACGAAAATAATTTCTAAGGTACTAAACAGTAGTTCTCGACTGTCCGTCGGGTAGGGACACAATATTTCCCAGAAATAATTACAATCAATAACACCATCCAGTTCCGTAGGAACGAAATATAAAAGTAAATTTTCTTACGGCGGTGAAATACGATATATCGTCTGTTATGCTGTCGTTTTACGTGAAGGTCTGGCAGAAAACTATTGACAAGTTCCCCAAAATGTGGTACTTTTATAGTAATGACAGAAAAGGCAAAAAAATACGAGATTCGGGTTTTAAAGAAGGTACAGAAGAACCTTTTCAGGCTACCGAAGAATATCCGGCAGCGATTCACAGCGCTTGCAGAGCAACTGCGGGAGCGAGGGCCGGTTGCGCATGACTGGCAGAATTACAGCAAGTTGGGGGAAAACCGGTATCATTGCCATTTAACCCGGTCGTATGTTGCATGTTGGAAACATGATAAAGGAACTATAACAATAGAGGTGTATTATGTTGGCAGTCGTGAAAACGCCCCATATTAATGTGCGGATAGAGGGAGAGGTCTCACCCCGACTTCTGCGTTTACTGAAAACGGAGTATGGTTCTGATTTGAAACTTGCCAAGGAAGCCGAGATTGAAACCGTCGATTTTTTTAAGACCGATTTTTACAAAAAGGTTAAAAAAGAGATGACGCCAAGTACGTATGTAAAAATATATCGGGAAAATCACGGTATGACTCAGGAGCAACTCGGTACAAAGATGGGTGTATCGAAATCGTTTATCTGCGATGTCGAACATGGCCGCCGGGCTGTCAGTAAGGAAATGGCGAAGAAGTTCTCTACTCTATTTGAGATATCGGTAGACCGGTTTATTTAAAAAATGGGGGAAAGAAAATTCATTTCCCAGTAGTTTTAAACCCAATCATCTTATAAATCAACTTCGCAACAGCAAAAGGGGAGTTCCTGTCATTTTCATTATACGCAAGTTCGACTACATCAAAACCGATAACATTTTTCAAAGTAAATATATTTTGCAGCAGCACCATAGCTTCATCCCAGAGAAAGCCCCCTGGCTCAGGGGTTCCGGTGGAGGCGATAACGCTCCAGTCAAAGACATCGACATCGAAGGTGATAAAAACAGGATCTGGTAGACTACTCAGTGCTGCATCAAGGTCAAACTTACCGGATCGGTAATCATGCATGGTACAGAGATTGATATTCTCAGCTTTTACCCGTTGCGCTTCTTCAAGAGACATACTCCGTATACCGATCTGCAGGGTGTCATGTGTGTATTCGCGTATCCGTGACATGGTACAGGCGTGGCTGAATTTACTCCCTTCGTAGGAGTCTCTCAGGTCTGCATG
>JAUVGS010000544.1 GCA_030593665.1 Chitinivibrionales bacterium
CAGTGCAACACGAAGTGCATTGGTAAAACTGTCTGTATCATGATGTACCTCACGTTGGTTGACGATGCATTTTTTATGATGGTGTACAAACTCGATTGGATCCTCTACGGTCAGAATGTGGCCTTCACGCTCGGAATTGAGTTTATCTATCATAGCTGCCAGAGTGGTTGATTTCCCGCTGCCGGTGGGTCCGGTAACAAGGATCAGGCCATTGGGTTTTGCCGTTAACTTTCCCAAAATGTCCGGGAGGCCAAGTTGGTCAATAGTATTGATAACGACAGGAATCTGCCGCAGTGCGCAGGTGGTACACCCACGCTGGAGAAAAACATTTGCCCTGAAACGCCCGAGATCTTTTACTCCGAAAGAGAAATCGACCTCCTTTTTCTGCTCAAATATTTTTCGCTGCTGCTCCGTCATGATGTTATATGCCAGTCGCTGTGTCTGTTCCGGAGAAAGTTTCTCAGAAGCAAATGGTTTTAACTCGCCATCAACACGAAACAGAGGTGGCGAGCCTGCGGTGATGTGCAGGTCTGAAGCACGAAGCTCGAGCGATTTTTTTAGAAGTTCCTGTATTATTACCATAGTATATAAAAATTAACTCCTGCATGAAAGAAAGGAAATGTATTTCACTAAAGATGGTGACTATCATATTAATTATATCATACAAATTGGTCTATGTGAATTTTTTTTAGCTTCATATTTCAGACCTTTACCGATTGAACCTTGTCAGGTAAGGGAATAATTTATATTTTATTAAGTCTATGTACATATATTTACTAATGTATAGATGCTTTACAAAGAGACAGTGTGTGTTGATAAGATGCTGGTTTTAATATAATTAGAGAGGATTGCTATGGGTAAGTATGGACACTTCTCCGAAGACGGCCTTGAATACATCATTACCAGACCGGACACCCCTCAGGCATGGCTTAACTATTCAATTAACGGAAGATACCATGCGTTGATTACAAATACCGGTGGCGGATTCAGCTATTTCATCTCTCCATTGAATGGTCGAATTCTCAGAAGACGCTATAATGCTCTTCCTGAAGACAGGCCGGGGCGATACCTCTATATCCGAGATAATAACACAGGAGAATATTATTCTCCAACGTGGCAGCCGACACTTACAGAGCTTGAAGAATATGAATGCCGCCATGGCCGTGGCTACACGAAAATATCGTCTCAATATAAAGGACTCAAGCATGCGGTAACCTTCTTTGTACCCAAAGATGCTGATATTGAAATATGGCGATACACGATTGAAAATGTTGGTGATGACAGAGAACTTTCTCTTTTCCCCTATGTTGAGTTTGTTCCCGGCGATGCTTTGGATGACCTTATTGAGCAGCCTAATAATGCCCATTTTAAGGTAGCTCTCTATAATGAAAAAGCGAACGCTATTATCGCAGAAAATAAAATTGGTATCTCCTATCTTCCTGAGGATGAGCAGGAAAAGGATGACGGCTGCTGGGGCAAAGTTGCTTTTATCACCAGAACCCTTCCCATCGCAGGATGGGACGTAAACCGTGAAAAATTTATGGGCTCTGTGTATCGCTCTGAAGAGAATCCTTTGACAATTATTAATGGTAAGCTAACTAATTCTAATTGTAATTCCGGTCACTTCTGCGGTGCATTGCAGCATAACCTTACTCTTAAAGCCGGTGAGAAAATCGAATTCTGCATTGTTGTCGGTATTGCGGACCGTCTGGATAAAGCTTATGAAACTCAAATCCCCGCTCTCATGCAGGAATGGTCCTCCCTTGAGCGGGTCGATAAAGGCTTTGATGAAGTTGGTAAGTATTATGATGACCTGTATTCAAAAGTAACCGTTGATACGCCGGAGCCTAAAATTAACCGTTCTATTAACG
>JAUVGS010000326.1 GCA_030593665.1 Chitinivibrionales bacterium
GAGTGATTTCAAAGCGAATAAATTCAGTCGGCTTCCTTCAAAATGTAAAAACTGTATCTATCTGTTCTTATGTTACGGCGGGTGTCCCAGAAACAGGTTATCCCTGACTGAAGATGGAGAACCGGGGTTAAATAATCTATGTGAAGGTTACCGGATGTATTTCTCCCATACTCAGAAAGCGATGAAATATATGGCGCAGCAATTACACGAAGAAAAAGCGCCTGCAAATGTAATGAGATGGATGAAAAGAGATGAAACAGCAAAAAGCAGACATGCTTCAGTGAAAAAAAAGAAACAAAAGAACAAGTCAGGTATTAAAAAGAAAAAGAAGAAAAAGCGTTCGTAACAAGAAAGGGAATACCTGTATGAGCATGCTGATCGTATAGCGCTTTTCAGGTTGAACCGGTTACATTTCCATTTGAGTGATGATCAGGGATGGCGTATTGAAATTGCAGGTTATCCCAACCTGGATTAACCAAATCATTAATAAGTGCAGTGGCCTTATATTTGAAAAATGTTTTTTTTGTATTATCAAAATGTTCCTTTAGTTATTTCTGAAGAATGAAATTCCTGGTTATGCTTTTACCTGCATAGGTAAGCCTGAGAATATAGCACCCGTTTGCAGCATAGCTTCCAGAGTTATTGCTGCTATTCCAGATAAGAACATTGCTACTGTTCCGGATAGTAACCGGAATGCTTCTTACAACCTGTCCCCGGACGCTGTAAATGGCAATATTGACCCTGCCGGAAAAATTGGAAGCAAACCTTAGATGTACATTCCCATTTCTTGATATCACACTGGATCTGCGCAAGTTATCAATATTTATATTATTTGCGGGTATAACCCCGGTAAAATGCTCACCCAGAGAAACCAGGAAACTTTCATTAAGAGACATATTATCTGTCTTGATGTAATAGAATCCACCTTTTTCATTGGAGTAGTACCATCCGGAACTGGCATTATCCACATCGGTAATACCGGACTTCTCAGACAGTTGTACAGGATTCCCTGTTCCCACCGCTACATTTACTTTAGCAGCATCTTTATTTTCTCTATGTATGATGAACTTATTTGTTCTCTGTGTCAGTTTTCCGTCATAGTTACCGTCAGCTTTACCGACAGCAACCCATGCCTTGGTAGGTCCTGTCTCTTGTTTACACTGTACAGTCTGCAAAGAGAATTCGCCATTTGTCTCGAATTTCATGGTTTCCCAGTCATCCTCATAGAGGGTAAAACTTGTTTTCTCTGCAGGATGGGGATAAACATCAAAGGTAATAATATTCCGCGGCCTGATCTGTTTTCTGTTTTCAATCCTGACTTCATCATACATCGGCAAGATTGCGCCCTCTTTCACAATAAGCGGCAATGTCAGGTTCCCGCAGGAAACACCGATTGTATCAGCAGCACCGGTAGTAGTATACACTTCACCGGTCCAGTAATTCGTCCACCTTCCTTTCGGCAAATACACCTGCCTGGTGGTAGCGCTTTGTTCATAAACAGGAGCAACAAGTACAAAGGGCCCGCTCATGAACTGGTGCTTTACATAGATATTATTTACCCCGTCCCAGGTTCCCCGATCTTCCGGGAATTCCAGAACCATTGGTCGAGCCATCCCGACCCCGGTAGTGTGAGCAATATGACATAAAGAATAGAAATAGGCATTGAGGCGTGATCTTAATTTCAGAGCCTTTTTATTTGCTTCAACCTCAGCAGAGTTGAAAAAACTTGTATTACCCTTGGAATTAAAAGGTTCTTTGTACTTTCTGTCTGACCATCCCCCGATTACCATCATGTAAGGCGTCCAGCATTTCCACTGCAAATCTCTTGAGTATAAGCCGTTGGTGCCATCCCCGAAAATAGCATCTACATCACCGGTGCCCCCGCCGTTAAAGCCGGACATTGTCCCAGCCAATACAGTAGGTATATGCCAGCGAAGCCAGTTCCAACCGACGCTATTATCGCCCGACCAGGGTATGCTGTATCTCTGAGCCCCTGTCCAGGATCCTGTCATCCAGCATCCTCCCCTTCCCTTGCCATACTCCCTGATCATGTCAATATGTTCCCTGTTAAAGTCCAGGTTCTTATCTAGCGACATTCCACCTAAGGTTCCAATATCCAGCTTGTTTATCTGCACGCCATCACTGTAATATGATTGACCAACACTAAAATTAACCCACATACCCAGATACATACCTCGTAGTGCCAGATCCTCTTTAATTTGTGCCCAGTCATACTCAGTCCACGGAAGCTTATAGCCATCATTAGGTAAAAACCAACCTACAGGTATGTCTTCATCCATAAACATATCCCCAACCTCAATAGCTTCCCTTCCATACGTACCGTGATGGAATGCATTTGCGTCGCCGAATTCAAGATACCAGTATGCGGGCATAAATGGTCTTCCGGTAATGAGCGTATGACTATTAAGAATATTCTTCAATGATCCAACATAGTAATAGGCGTCAAATCTGTTCTCTGCATGGGAACATGACGTATAGTTTGATGAGCCGCTGAAATCATAGGTTCCTCCGTCTTTGAAATTGTTCCTGAATACACCGTAACCATTGGTCGTCAGGTAAAAAGTCGATTGATTCGGATGATTATCCTCCTTCCAGCCCCCAAAAATTTTTATACTCAAAGAAGATCCGGTATGGTCATAATGCCCGTTTTTCATGCCGCAGCCATAAAAATGCTCACCGCTATTTATCCTGATTCGCTGGTAGGTTGTACTTCCAAAATCAATAGGTTTCTCCTCTTCAAAAATCAAGATGGAATTGTCTGCCGTGTACAAAGAAAATTTACAAGGCGTTTTATTGATACGTAATACACAACTATTGGTCGCAATTTTATGGTAAGCGCCTTCATCCGAATAGATTTTCCTGGCAGGGTCTCCGTTATATACAACGATAGGAGTCGTTGCATCACCCGCCGGATCGGTAAAGCTTCCGTTTGGGCCCAGCCAGATTCTGAAAATGTCATCCTTATAAAACATAACACGTACTTTATGAGATCCGCAGGTGATTTCATAGTAGTTACCGGTTTCCTGGAAGTTTGTTATATTGCCTAACTCTGTTGCAAAAGAACCGGCTGCAAACAGGCATAAAACCACCAATGAAAAGACAACCTCCATCATTGATCTCCAAATGAACCCTTTTTTATTTTTAGTAGAATTACTCATATAACGTCCCCCTCTTTAAAGTTTGTAAATTGGTTTTTGTTGTTTTCATAGTCTACCCGGTGATTAATTTCTGCCTATCGTCAATTGGTCAACATTATACGGTATTGTTCTTGTCATTAATAAAATACAGTAAGAATTGTTGATTTTAGCACAAAAAATTTACCTGCTGCCTAAAAAAGTGCTTAATTTGTTAAGTAGTGTCTGTCCGAAAACGTCATTTCCCCCTTGCGGAGGATTACACCGCGCATGTTTTTAGCGGGCGAAGTGCGCCAAAGGTGTGAATCCATGCCTTA
>JAUVGS010000040.1 GCA_030593665.1 Chitinivibrionales bacterium
TGAGAAAAGCATAACACAAATACTGCACAATATAGTTAAACCTGGTGCAAATTCTATACCCTGATGCTGATTCACCATTAAACTCCTTTTGATAATTCGACCGTATATAAAATAATAATCAACAAAGGAACTATTCATAAAAACACTTAATAGCGGTAGAATGGGGGGCGATCCCAAGGAGTACAAGGAGTTAAATAAAAATTATTGGCAAATAGCAACAAAACACCGTGGATTATTAACTTAAGACGGTGAAGTGGATACCTCCCCTTCCAGAAATCAAAATACCTATCAGCATCAGCTATTCAAATAAAATAAACTTCTTTGCTACAACAGAATTACCGGTAGTAAGTCGGCAGAAATAGATCCCTCCAGCTAAACCGCTAGTATCCCATACAAATTGGTAATTACCTGCCGGCTGCTGTTGTGAAACAAGAGTTGATGCCTTTTGTCCTGTAATATCATACAGAGTCAGTTCCACACTGCCAAAAACCGGCACCTGATAATGGATTGTTGCCTGATTATGTATATCCTGGAGAATAAAAAAGTTGGATTGAGAAATTTTATTGTTTTCAACGATTATAGAAGTTGGCTCAATAAGGGTTATTGGCTGGTGTGTAAGAGTCAGTTGGGTACAACTGTCACTGGTAATATTACAGATATACACGCCGGCTTCCGTGACGTCGATTGAATCGGTATCTCCACCAAACGTATCGCCATCTTTGGTCCAGGCATAGTGATTCTTACTTCCCCGAACCACAACGCCGATTTTCATTCCTGAAATAATAGTATCGGAAAATGCAGTTCCAATAATGTGCTGTGGTTCGTAATAAAGATCTTCGACAAAATCTTTCATCAATTCAATATCATCAAAATGGAGCTGGTTTCTATCAAGAGCGAGAACAGTGAGATTAGAAAGGTTTCCCATCTCTGTTGGAATTGAAGTAAGATTATTACTGTCGAGAAAGAGTTCCCCTAAACTAGAAAGGCTTCCGATCTCCGGTGGCAAAGAGCCGATAGTGTTATTCCGAAGACTGAAGTTGGTAAGATTAACAAGGTTTCCGATTGTTGTCGGTAATGAGATAAGAGCATTATCATCAAAATTTAAATTTGTCAGCTCGATACAGGTTCCAATTTCTTCTGGTATTTCACCGATAACGTTATTACTAAGGGTTAAACTTGTCATTTTAGTGAGATTACCGATTTCAGTTGGTAATGCTCCAACATATTTATTTCCAGCATAAATACTTGTTACCCGGTCATCCGCATCTGGTTCTGCAGTCACTCCGCTCCAGTTACTAATCGTCTCTTCCAAGTTCCACGGAAGACCTCCGTTCAACTCTGCTAATGCTACCAGGGCAAGTGAATCACCTTCTCTCGAATCCTGTGCATGTACAGATTGATATACAACTAATAGTAAGCTTGCAACAGTCAATGCAACAGTTACTGTTTTATGCATGATGATAACTCCTTTTTAATTATTTAATATGGTCATAATAAGGTATTTTTCTTATGAGGTAATTGCAAAAGTCGAAAGCACAAAAATTACATATAGAAACAGTCCCGTCTTTTAATCGGATTCACAAACTAATAAAATATGTGATTACATTGTATATATGGTAGAAAAAATACCATTTTTCAATTTTTACAGTTGAGTTCACCTGCATTTTGGAGCGTAGCGAAAAAATGTCAGATTGTCAAATAAATGGGGAGTGAAGGAAAACCCACCGGAAATTAGTAAAGGAAGGTCATAACAGAGCAATTTAGATTGGCTGAAGCACGAAATCTATCACATAGTACCGGCTTGTCCAATAAAAAAACCGGGGCATATTGTAATTCACTCTCACGTTCTATTCCGTGAAATTTATTTGGCAAAGACCATATTCTTTTACTACATTACAGTGTATGAGGGATGTTTCTGTATAAAGCAACAAGCTTCACATTGAAAAGGGAGAGGGAGGGGGAAATGTTTTCCAGCCGCATTATTTCCAGTGCCATATTTTTTGTATTAATTCTGCAATTTTCACTTCATGTTCAGGCATCAACGCAAAAGAACTTTAATGAGCCGCAGTGGGTTCCTTTGGGAGGAGGCGGGTTATATTCATGTAAGGACTATGAAGCGCAGAGAGAGCCTGAAATTCAAATAAAAACCCGGAACTCCGGGTATGAAATCAGCCTAAGTCCGGCAGGATTCTGGAAACAGGATGTACTGCAAAACAGCGTAAAATATGAGACACTTAACCTTCCGGGGTGGGAGTCTCAAGCATTGCCCGGTAAGCCGGGTGTGCCAATGAAGCCGGTATTTGTGGAATTGCCTCCGGGAGCACATTATTCGGTAACCGTTACCGAACTGGATGATTGTGAATTTGATAGTGCCCGTATATGGCCAACCCAGCCCATGGTCGCTCAGGATGACCCGCAGCCGCCATTTACCATTAATCAAGTAACCTATACTACCAATCTGTTTTTCCCTTCGAGCCCGGTTATTAAAACCCATGAGGTCTGGATGCGAAATCATCGCCTGCTTGAAATTCAGGTTACACCGATCAGGTATAATCCGGTGACCGGCACGGTTAAAGCGGCCTCGCATCTGGTTATTACTGTGACCGTAAACGGTTGTACAGGCGGAAGCAATTCTGCACTTACCAGCGCCTTATACGATAACGCAATGGTAGAAGGCCTTCCGAGTATGCTATCTTCCGGGTCTATGGCGTCGGAGCCACCGAAATATATGATTCTGATGGACGAGCAATTTGAATCAAACAGCAAACTCACAGAGTTTATTGATTGGAAACGCCGGAAAGGGAATGATGTTGTTATTGTCAAGACAAGCGATATTAACCAGAATGGCTCACCAACGGCAAGCCAGATTATTTCATACATGCGAAACCTGCCGGATGAAGATTATCCGGTGTACCTTCTGATAATCGGAATGGACAGCCAGTCCAGCGGGGTTGCACCCTATCAATATAAGGGCAATACTCCTTCCGACCTTGAATTTGCCTGCAGAACTGATGATGATTTCTTACCCGACCTGTTTTATGCTCGTTTACCTGCTTCAAGCAGCAATGAGTTAACTACTATGCTTGAAAAGGTTATTGATATGGACCGGACACCACCTGAAAGTGATATGTATCAAAAGGT
Source organism: Chitinivibrionales bacterium (assembly GCA_030593665.1). The sequence continues at coordinate 3,142 of JAUVGS010000040.1, forward strand.
TCTGATGGCCGGGCAGATACAGGATAATGAAGGGGATAAGGATGTTTGCGACCGCATGCACTGTGAGACCTCCGATGCCATTGCCTGCTATTTTGAGCAGGATGCGGGAGGAGTTGATTACAGTTGTGTCAGAGCTATTACCAATCCACACAATGCTACGGTCAACTGTCTCTGGAGAAACGACTCCCGTTCAATTCTCTGGAGGAACGTTTCCGGTGAGGAACGCAAAATAGGTAACCGTGTCTATGATCACTTCGTTACAAACACCCCAGCCAGAACCAAAATAAATAAAGCGGTTAATGACGGTCTGGCAATTGTCCAGCACCGGGATCACGGCTCTCCAGGAGGGTGGGGGAACCCGTCTTATTCGTCCAGTAATGTAAAGAATGATTTGAAGAATGGCAGGAACAGGCCGATTGTTTTTTCGAATAACTGCTCAAGCGGTTCTTATCACAAAAGCAACAGCTTTGTTCAGGCATGGTTGCTTCATTCAAATGGCGGCGCTTATGCGGTACTGGGATGTACCAACACCTCCTCCTGGGGCCCGCTTGATTATATCTGCCACGGAAAATTTATGGCGTTTTTGGGGGATTGGCGCTCCTGGCATAACACCAATACCGCACCGGACTGGACAAGCGACATGCCGAAGCCTGATTTCGGTGGTGAGGGTAAAACCAAACGTCTCGGCGCCCTGCTCAATTTCGGAAAACTTTATATGTATCAAAGATACGGCACCAGCTCATCCTGCGAACGGCACGCATATATTTTCCACCTTTTCGGCGACCCGGAAGCATTCATACAATTGCTGACGCCGAAAACGTTAACCATTTCCCATCAGGATACTATACCTGTTCTGCCAGGCAAGGTCTCGGTAAACTGTGGCGTCGATGATGCCGTGGTATGCCTCTATGGCCCCGATATAGATGTTCACCAGGTAGTGACAACAGCAAATGGGAAAGCGGAGTTCTCTGTTGCCCCGTCCAAAGAAGGCGTGATGAATATAACCGTGACAGGTTACGGCATCAGGCCGTATGAAGCGGTAGTCCCTGTCAAGGATATGCCGATCGGCATTGTTGATAAAAAACTTGAATTGCAGAGAATTGCCGGCCTGATCTCTGTTAAAAGAGAAGCAGACGTTATTAAAATATATGCCCCGTTTAATAAGAGTTGTACTATATCGATCTATGACCTGAAGGGTAAAAATCGGGTTTCTTTCCAGGCTGGAAAAGAAAAGAAGACACACCGGATATCGTCAAACATTTTGTCTTCAGGAGTTTACGTTATCAGAATAAAAAGCCAGGGTAATAACATTATCCGGAGTTTGCTGCTCTTATAACATACATTCATATTTACCACTGCATATCTTTTCCACGCTGCTTCTGCTCTCGATCCTTCGCCACAGTGCAAATGGGGTCGAATCCGTGCCGTTAGCAAAACAACACACCGGCAAATTGACAAAACAGGCTATTCAGGATGAATTGGCGATATAGGGATCTATAAAATTACCGGTATACCGTGCATTTTATTCCGGCACATTCGCTTGTTACCGATCTCCGGATAGAGTTATTTTGTATGGTCACACACGTACGTATGTTTTATTATAAAGTAACTACTCAGGTATTCTTCGCATAAAGCGTCATTGCGAGCGCAGCGAAGCAATCTCCTGCATTCGAAAAGATGAGATTGCTTCGCTGCGCTCGCAATGACGCTAAGAATGTTACACCACCTGAGTAGTTACATTATAAAAACAATATTTTTACAAACAATTTAGTTTATCTTGGTTAGGATATCCTATGAAAACGTACCAACAGATTAATGACCGTATAGCGTCAGGCAAAGCAGTGGTTCTGACAGCGGAAGAGATCATCGATTATGTCGATAAAAAAGGGATACGGAAGGCTGCCGGAGAAGTTGATGTCGTTACTACCGCCACATTCGGCCCCATGTGCTCATCAGGATGTTTCCTTAACTTCGGGCACTCCAAACCAAAGATCCGTATGTCGGAAGCCTGGATTGAGGACGTTCTCGCCTATACCGGTATCGCGGCAGTTGATCTGTACCTCGGTGCAACGCAACTGCGCCACGGTGATCCGGCTAATATGTACCATCCGGGAGAATTCCGCTATGGCGGCGGCCATGTCATAGAAGACCTGGTTGCGGGAAAGACTTTGCAGCTTTTTGCCCTGTCATATACAACGGATTGCTACCCGTTACGTGAGATTCGTACCTACTTTACACTACACGATTTGAATCAGGCAATCATGACCAATCCCCGTAACTGCTATCAGAATTATAACGTGGCAATTAATAACTCAGACAAGGAAATATACACCTACATGGGCATGCTGGAACCGAACCGGAAAAACGCGAATTACTGCTCAGCCGGTCAACTGTCACCGCTGTTGAATGATCCCTACTATGAAACAATAGGTGTGGGCACAAAGGTATGGCTTGCCGGGGCGCATGGCCATGTGTATGCTGAAGGCACGCAACACGCCGGTGACTGTGAGAGAACTCCCGGAGGTGTACCAACCGGTGGGGCGGGTACTCTGGCGTTAACCGGTGACATGAAACAGATGCGTCCCGAGTTTGTACGCGGTGTAACGCTCCGCGGTTATGGCGTATCCCTCGGCCTTGGTGTCGGTATTCCGATTCCAATATTAAACGAAAAGATTCTTAAACGAACCTGTGTTCGTGACAGGGACATCCTCGCGCCGGTTATTGACTATAGCCATGAGTATCCACAGAATACGGGAAAAACAATCTGCCGGGTTAATTATGAGCAATTGCGAAGCGGAGAGATTGAGATTGAAGGGAAAAAAGTGATAGTCGGTTCACTTTCTTCATACTATAAAGCTCTTGAGATTGCCCATATACTCGCTGATGAAATCAGACACGGTGATTTTACCCTTGCCGAACCCATCGCATATCTTCCCAAGGACACGGCAATGAAGCCCCTTGTGGCGAAGGAGAGATCATAATGAGCGAAACCGTAACAAAGAAAATGATGTTGTTTTTTCCGAAATGCGAATGCGAAAAACCTATTGTTTACCATCTGGTAAAGGATTACAACCTCGTGGTCAATATATTTCGCGCAAAGGTAACTCAGGAAGAGGAAGGGTATCTCGTTCTTGACGTAACAGGAATCGAAGAGGATATTCAAAAGGGAATGGACTTTGTAAAAACATTTAATGTTACGATCAACTATACCCAAAAGGGAGTGATACGGGATACGGAAAAATGCACGCACTGCGGACACTGCATTGTCCACTGCCCTACCAAGGCTCTACGTATTACCAACGGAACGACCCGTGAGGTAGTTTACAATGAAGACGAGTGCATCGAATGCCTTGCCTGTATTCGCGTGTGTCCTTTCGGTGCCTGTGCTTCCACATTTTAAAGCGATATACAACTGTGGAAAACACCCCTCCTGAGATTCCCAAACGGGTCTACCGGTCATTCGTTTACAAAGAAGCTGTCTTTCGTATCTGTTGTGATCGGTTCGACGTTATAACTACTGAAATTATCAAGCAGCGTCAGGTTCTGGAACGGTACATACAAAAACACCCGGAATTTCACCACGCCCTTGAACCGGTACCGCTACTCCCCGGCGCTCCGATAGTTTCACAACGCATGGCTCATGCCGCACAGCTCGTTGGGGCGGGTCCCATGGCGGCAGTGGCCGGTACCATGGCTCAGCTTGCCGCCGAAGCCGGTATACAAGCAGGTGCGTCTGAGGTTATTGTTGAAAACGGCGGGGATATCTATCTGCAGGCTGCTGAGCCGGTAACTATTGTCCTGCACACCGGCACCGCACAAATCGCGGATAAACTTGCCTTTGCATTACAACCACAGGACACTCCCCTCTCCGTATGCTCCTCATCAGGAAAAATGGGGCACTCCATGAGCCGGGGAGAGTGCGATCTGGCAACCGTCGTTGCGAAAAGCGCAGCTCTCGCCGATACTGCTGCAACATATGCAGCCAATCTCGTTAAAACTGTCGATGATGTTGACGCCGCTCTGAATCGAATCGCTGACATAGAAGGTATTGATGGTGTGTTGATCGTTAAAGACGACCGGATGGGACTTGCCGGGCAACTGCCTTCATTGGTTAAAACACGATAAAATTCAGTACATCAGTATAATATGCAAAATTGACAATTACAAATCGCAACTTTCTTTCCCTTTATTATCGTCCTCGTCCCTCATCCTCCTCCTCGTCCTCGATCCGTTTTTTAAAGTTAAAAAGAAAAAAACCGAGGAGAAGGACGAGGGATTTTTACAGTATGTTGAGCGGGAGGACATGATAATGGCCTATCCACTCTTACATACTGTTATGCTTTAGTATAACTTGCGATTTTATTTTAAGGAATTAAGATAAATTACTGAGTTCTGAAATTACTTCGGTCGCCCTTCAAGCTCCTCCCACCGTTGATAAGCTGCACCTAATTCACTTTCAATCTGTGCGATACGAATTTTAGCCTTAGTAATAAATCCCACTTTCCGGTAACAGGCCGGATCCCCCATTTGTAAAAACAACTGCTCACGCTCAGATTCCCATTTCTCGATCCGCTCCGGCAAAGACTCAAGCTCCCGCTTCTCTTTGAAAGATAATTTCTTTACGTTCCGGTCTTTACATTCATTACCCGGTTGATTTTTCTTTGCTACCGGTTTAGCCGGAGAAAGATTTATCTCGCCTGCAGACTCTTTTTCCCAATCATCATATCCTCCGACATATTCTTTGACAATACCATTCCCCTGGAAAACGAGTGTGCTCGTAACCACATTATTAAGAAACACACGGTCATGGGTGACCAGGAGTACGGTCCCGTTGTATTTACCAAGAATCTCTTCGAGCAGTTCAAGTGTTTCGCTGTCAAGATCATTAGTCGGTTCATCAAAAACCAGTATATTAGCAGGTTGTGTAAACAGACGGGCGAGCATGAGCCGGTTTCTTTCACCCCCGGAGAGTTGTTTTACGGGTGATTTTGCCCTTTCCAAGGTAAAAAGGAAGTCCCTGAGATAGGAAATCACGTGTTTAGGTTTCCCATTCACATACACGGTATCACCACCGCCGGCTGCGACATTCTCCCATACTGATTGTTCCGGATCCAGGACCTCCCGGAGCTGGTCAAAATAGGCGATCTCCAGATTGACGCCAAATGTAATAGCGCCCTCCCGCGGTTGTGATTTACCGAGAAGGAGGTTCAGCAGTGTTGTTTTACCACACCCATTCGGGCCGATAATACCGATTCGATCACCCCGCATGATGCATAGAGATAAATTTTTTATAAGAAATTCTTCAGTATAAGAAAAAGTAATATTCTCTGCTTCTATCACGCGGTTTCCGGAACGTTGTGCTTCACTGATAGTCATTGACACAGGACCGCTTCGTTCCCGCCGTTTACAGCGTTCCTCACGTATTTTAAATAATGCGCGGACACGTCCCTCGTTGCGGGTACGGCGCGCCTTAATCCCCTGACGGATCCATACTTCTTCCCGGGCGAGCTTTTTATCGAATCGCGACCATTCTTTCTCTTCAGCATCGAGCACCGCCAGCTTCCGTTGAATAAATGTCTCATAATTACACAACCAGTCGGTCAGATTTCCACGATCCAACTCGACAATTCTCGTGGCGAGCTGTCTTAGTAAACGGCGGTCATGGGTTACAAACAGTACTGTCGATTTTGACCCGAGAAGAAACGATTCAAGCCAGGTGATTGAATCAATATCAAGATGGTTAGTAGGCTCATCAAGAAGGAGGAGTTCCGGCTCCTGCACCAGTGCACGAGCAAGAAACACCCGGCGCCGCATCCCTCCTGACAACGTGTTAAAATCAACGGAACCGTCCAGGTGTAGTTGGTTGATCACCCGCTCGGCGCCGGTTTGAATTGACCACCCATTGTGTTCGTTCAGGTAGTGCTGCAGATCATGAAGGCTATCAGAGTCACCGTCTTTGGCTTCCAATCGATGGTATTCGTTGAGAATCTCACCCGGTTTGCCAGCACCGGAAGCCACAACTTCAAACACGGTACCGTGAAGGCCCGCAGGTACATCCTGTGGTAAATAGGCGATTCGAAGACCGGGTGAAGTGATAATCTCTCCTGTATCAGGAGTTACTTCACCCGCAATGATCTTCATGAGTGTTGATTTACCGGTACCATTGCGTCCCAGACAGCAGATACGCTGTCCCTTATGTATATCGAGCGATACATTTTCAAGGACCGACTCACCACCGAAGGCTATTGTAATGCTATGCAGGCTTACTAAAGACATAGGTTCAAAAATACTATCTGCTGCAGAAATTTATCCCAATAACTGAAGATGGAAACTCCTGGATAAATAAACAATAGGAAGTTCACTTCCATTGGTAGTTATACTCGCAGTGTATAAATCTCCAGTAAGGGATA
>JAUVGS010000267.1 GCA_030593665.1 Chitinivibrionales bacterium
CGGAAAAACAGATTTTTCTTACTATTCTTCCACTAGATGTCGATATCCTATATAATACTACTCCCCGCTGTAATAGTCGTTGATTAACACTAAGAAAGTTCAAACCATTTTGCAAATTTCCTTCAAAAAGCCTTCCAAGACATCTCCCGGATACTGAAATAACATCTATCGCGTATTTTCCACCCTTCGCTACCTCTATCGAAAAGACCTTTTTATGATACCAAATCCTGCATGATTCGACCGATAATGCGCTTTGCTTAGGGTGGTTACTTTTCTCATATTCGCCAATCCCGGTTGGCCCGACAAGATCATCCAACTTCTTTTCAAAATTGTCAACGGACTCATTCCCCATAAACGCGACAAAATTCTTGTCGGGCATAACGATAAAATAGGAGCCTCCGGTCATAATATTATCTGTTTTCTTCATGAGTACAAAGGCGAGATCCAATCCGGCATACGCATCATCTTTCCAGTGTACCGTAGGATACTCAACCCCATACTGATCATTCCACGCATTAACATCATCATAAGAATCATCATCGGCATGAAGCTGAAAAAAAGTTAATCCATATTTATTTTCTCCAAATTTTTTCCAAATCGTATTGAGACGTGCCACGTCCTCCCAGCAGGCAGGTCAGTTGATCCACATCAGATATATACCGATGTATTTATCCTGATCCAGCAGAGAGTAGAGATTATACTCTTTCCCTTTCATATCATGTAGAATAACGTCCGGTATTTGTTGCGCGTAACTGCTGACAATTGCCGACAATAAAACTAATACCAGTACTACTTTTCGCATGTATTACTCCAATGTAATAATTAATGTAAAACTCTTTTTGTTACGACACCAAAGGGTGTTGTAATTCGATTTATCATAATTCCTTTTTGTGATATCCACTCACCAACAGGACAGGAATATACTCCCTTGTTCAAATATCCTCTAAAGCAGTTGCCGAAATGCCTCCCGGATACTGAGTAGATGTCTATCGCATAGACTCCTTCTGTTGCTACCTCAATGGAGACGGTGCTCCTATTATACCATACCCGACATGATTTATGGGATGAAACCGTCTGCTCATTTTGTTTGATGTATTTATATCCTTCAATCTCAGTGATGCCAACAAAATCATCCAGCTTATTTTCAAACTCATCAATATCATATACTGTGGTAAGAAATGTTTTGTCGGGCTTAATGATGAAATAGCTGCCTCCTGTCCACACATTATTTGTCTTGGTAATCAATACTTCCCCAAGTTTCATTCCGGCATTATCATTATCCGTCCAGAACACCGTCGGGTATTTAACACCGTATTTAATATTCCAGGGTTCAATATCACTGAATTTTGTGTCTATACTGAGCTGAAAAAGGATCAATCCCTCTTTGTTCTCCCCGAATTTTTCCCATATCGTATTCAGACGTGCCACGTCTTTCCAACAGGTGGGTCAGGTAGTCCAGTATAGAGAGACACCGAAATATTTACCCTGATCAAGCAGCGAGTGGAGATCATACTCCTTCCCCTGCAAATCAGGCAGGACAACATCGGGTATTTGTTGCGCGTAGCTGCCTGCAATTGCCGACAACAAAACTAATACCAGTATTACTTTTCTCATGCATTTCTCCTGTTTAAATAGTACTGTGACATCTGCATGTCAGGGCAGCATCACCCTGTCCGTTACTATGCGCATCTTACCCTTTTGTATAGTGAGTATACACAACCCCGAACAGAGCGAACGAACAGCAACGCTATACAATGATTTTGCTCCGGTTACTTTTTCCATATACAGTTTCCTGCCCTGCAATGAGTACAAAGAAATGGTGAATGCGCCCTGTTCCGGCAGGTTGATACACAATAATCCGGTTGATGTAAGTCCCCACGACAATCCCGGTATCAGATGCTGCGGCTCACTGTCGGTGTCGATGGGTACAGGATTAGAGGTTTTTTCATACGCAAGCACATTCCCTTTACTATCAAGCGTGAATGCGTAGAGAGTATCCTGATACACCAGATCACTAATAGAGCCGTTTGCATTTCTGCTCAGTAAGGCGTCCTGCCGGGAAAATTTCATTCCCGATTCATCATTTTTATAAAACCAGGCGGTCGAACCTTTGTTTGACAGGATATCACAATAGAACATCACCTGGTTTATCGGCTCTTTATGACCACGGTCAAACCTGTCGAGTGCCAGATTGAGGGTGTGGTATGAATTTAAAAACCACTGATTCGCAATTGAGGCGATAAATTCCTGCGTGTTCTTCTGGAAATATTCTGCACACACCTGCGAACGAAGGTAGTTGAGGTCTTTCTGCCCGGCCTGAGTGAGTATTTCTTTACGCCGCGCTGTCCAAAGCGGGTCTTTGTATATGACCGGATCAAAATTATGGGCAAGTTCATGGACAACAACCGTTGTAAACCCGTCACCCTTGTATGCCTGCCAATCCGGGGGGAATGCGTTTTCTTTATATCCGCCAATAGTGGAAAATGTGTTAACACCCGGCAGAAAAGATTTTATCGACGGATTATTACCTCCCTTATAGTAGTTTCGGCTTGAAAGTGAGCGGACAATCTTCAGATGTTTGGGAAGCATGACACAGAAAGTATGAAGCATGGTAAGGTCATTGTCTGAAAATTTGTTATTGTCATACAGCCACAAAGAGTGTGTCCTGAAAATTGTCCGGTAGCGTTGCGGCAATTGAAGCATGGTGATCAACTCTTCAACCCGTGCGGTTGTTAATGGTTTTCCTGCCAGATACATATTATGAATCTGCCAGCGTATATGCCCCAGGTGCGGGACAATTTTTGGATCATGGTATTTCTCGCGTGACAAAAACGCATGTTTTGAAACCAGAGTCTCTAAAGTATCCAGATACGCCAGTTTCAACGCTTCTCCCAGCAGTGAATTTTTATGATAGAGAATCGAGCCCAGATGCCCGGAAACCGCTATTGCCTGATCAAAAAAGGTCTCGTCCGAACCAATTTTTGTGGCAAAACCGGGCGTTTCAAGAATTTTTTTAAAACAATTCCATACGGGCAACAACTGCGCTTTTTGAAGTTTTTCATGGGTATTGTCGGAAAACCAGAAGAACATGGGATAGTTCAGGTAGGCGATCAGGGGTTGGGTAATGGGGTGCGAACTATAATATTCGACAAAAAAAGTATGATAATCCTGCTCGGTGTACGAATCCTTTGAAAGAATGGTGTTGGCACCGTTTTTTGCGGGCCCGACCCAGGCGGCGCTGAGCTGATTAAGGTAACTGAATAGAGAGTCATGATCAATTTGAGTCAGGTCGGCACACACGCAGCTTAGTGCTGAGAGTATTATCAGGAGTATATCGTTTATTTTTTGACTATGCATACCTGTCTGCCGTTTTCTTCCCGTATATGACAATCACTTTTGCCCCCTCGTTTGAAAAAGCGGATGCGGGGAGCAAAAGTGATAATCGGATCTTTATAGGTGCGAAAAGGTACAAACAGCACCCTTCCTTATTTTTGACTAAAAACAGTAGCTTAACCCTCCGGTTATCTTGAACGACCGTACAACAGGGCGTCCTGCGGTTAAACGAATCTCAATCATCGGCGTTACGTGCCGGTTAACCGGAATCTTCATACCAAGAAACAAATTAAATCCGGCACGAGCATTGTTAGGGTTGCGGCCACTCAAACCGGGATTGCCTTCCGCATCATAATCCTGCCAACTGGAGTAATGAACACAAATCACGGGCCCCATACCGACATAAGGTCTGACAGGCAATGATTTCGGCCATGGCGGGATATAGGCCAAATCAAAGAGATTCAAACCCAAAATTGCGTAATGATCAACAGTTTCCCCACCGCCAACCCATGGTACTGTTTTATTTGCAAAACAATATGAAACCGCAGGGACATACAAAATCGAACCGATTTTTCTCAGTTTAAATTCCATGTGACCACCGAGAGAAAATCCAAATCCGAGTTTTCGCCTGTGGACTACCAGACTGATATCCCCACCCAGACCGAAATGATCAAATCCGACATTACTCCGACTACGGCTCCGCGTTGAAGTTTTAGACGACCGGTTTTGGGAAGCTGATTTTGATGTTGATGTTGACTCCGTATTGTCAGCACTATCCACAAGCAGCCACTTCGGCATATTTTCTT
>JAUVGS010000141.1 GCA_030593665.1 Chitinivibrionales bacterium
TGCAACTGTTGAGACAATTTTTTGTATGACCATAGGTCCCCCTTTTTTATGTGAAAGAAAATTTTATTAATACTATTCCACGAATAGTTGATTTATATATATAAAATTAATATAGAATAATTATTTTGTCAGTGACGAGGATCACAAACAGGCAATTTTTTTTATTTTTTTTTAATCCCAGAGAACCTGTGAAGAATTAGACAAATAGAAATTAAGGGAAAGAGGGAAATACAGACGGGATACGCAGTCTTACTCTTTAGCGTATTTCATAAGATGTTTAATAATCTTGGAACGTCTCAATTTTCGCAGCGCTATATCTTTAATCTGCCTGACCCGTTCGCGGGTAATGCCTGAACGCTGCCCGATCTCATCGAGGGTATAACCGGTATCCTCTCCGATACCAAAATAGAGGCATATAATCTCACGTTCCCGGTCAGTGAGAATAACCAGCAGTTTATCGACCTCCTTATTCTGTGACCGTCGCAGAGCATAATCATCAGGTTTTTCTATTTTCCGGTCATGCATCAGATCGATTAACGTTCCCTGTGCTTCTTCAGTCAACGGGGCGTCGAGGGAGGTGTGAGTTGAACCTATTTTTATCGAATCGGTCACATCTGTTTCTGAGATACCCAATTCCTTTGCCACTTCACTTGTATTGGGAAGCCGCCGAAACTTCTGTTCTAAATTGATCCGTGCTTTCCCGACTTTATGGATCGTTGCGACCCGGTTCAGCGGAACTTTTACAATTCGAGAATTGTCTGCAAGCCCCTGCAGGATAGACTGCCGGATCCACCAGACTGCATATGAAATGAATTTGAAATTTTTCTTCTCATCAAACCGCATCGCCGCCTTTATCAACCCCAGATTGCCCTCATTTATCAAATCAACAAGCGACATACCCTGGTTCTGGTAATTGCGCGACACACTCACGACAAATCGAAGGTTCGCCTTAACCAATCTGTCAAGCGCCTTTTTATCTCCCTTTTTAATACGTGTCGCCACCTGGTATTCTTCCTTAGGAGAAAGCGGCATAAAGCGTGCGATATCCCGCAGGTAGAGCCCAAGATTACTGTCTTCGACAATAAAATTATTCGTTATTCGAGCTTTCAACAGAACCTCCAATTATATATTCCGTATACATATAACCCGGATGAACTGGATAAGTATCCAGCTAAGCTGGACTATAGTCTTTACGAAATAGTTTTCTACCATCTTTCCTTAAGGTAATGAATATATGTACCAAAAGTTATTTTCTTTTGTAATCGTATTACGGTTAAATTTCTCGTTAAATTCAATTTCGGGAAGTATAGCGATTTATTAGCGATACCATGGTATCCCTTTGCTGCTTTGAAAATGGATCGTTATAAAAGGTAAACTGGGCACCATATTTATTTCTTGCCCTGGTGCTATCTTCATCATGCCAGACTATTCTGCCAAGGATAGAAAATTTAATATTTTCCAAAGAAGATTTTTTATCGCCCAGGAAATGGAAAAAGATAAAATCATTATCTTCAAATGAATGAGTTGATTGAAAGCAGACACCGCCTTCGCTGATATTTGACAGTTGACCGTCCTCATCCCCCTTGGAATTTATATGGACCTGCAATGGCAGGGTAAAACGACTGCATCTCCGCTTATTATTTACATGGTGAGAATCTTTTACTGACATTTTACCTGTCTCGCCTCGAGTTGTGATGATAGACGTGCCAAATTAATACTATCATTCCGGTAGAAATATGTCAATAACAAAGTCACTTTTTACCTGTTTGGGGGAGTGAGTCGTGAGGAGTGAGTCGTGAAGCATGAAGCGGGAATCTGAAATCTAAAATCGAGATACGCTCTTTCTTTAATAGCAATTACTTTCGAATTCCAACAAGGTATTGAGTAATTACAGGGTATCTATATAAAAAAAGCCGGACCGTTGAGACGGGCCGACTTGTTTACAAAACAGTTATTCGAGTCTGGTAGTCTATGATTCTTTTCTTGTCCAATCAAGCAGTGCATCAATGATCTTTTCAGCCTGTTCCTTGCTGGAAATATTGAACTTTGACTGCTGCATATACTCACCGTTCCTCTTGCGGTACCGTCTGATGGTATACCGGTCAGCGCCGTACGCTTCTTTGGCACGCTCCCATTGTTGATATTTAAAAACAATCGTGGCCCATGCACCGCGGGAAAGAACTCGTTTATCCATTTGTTTAATTATTTCTACGCCTTCTTCTTCATAGGTAATGGTGATATCTTCCACATTTGAAGCCATTCTATGCTCCCTGGTTATATAGTGCAAAAAATGCTCCCCTTGTCCTCTTTCCTTCTGTTTGCCTATTCACCTTACGGGGATTCCATTTTTTAGAATAAATTTTTCTTATTATCAATATAAATTAGAACCCGATGAGATTACAGCCTGAAAGATATTTTTTAATCGCCTCATCACATTCTTCCACAGTCATGACATCCGTTTCAACCAAAACTTCAGGCTGCGCGGGTTCTTCATACGGTGAGGTTACACCGGTAAATTCAGCTATTTCACCGGTCTCAGCCTTCTTATAGAGCCCCTTCGGGTCGCGCCGTTTGCACACATTGATATCACATTTGACATGCACTTCAATAAACCGCCCTTCCTGCACAAGCGATCTGACGAACTCACGGTCCTTGCGAAACGGTGAAATAAAGGTACACACAACGATAGTGCCCTGTTCATAAAAAAGTTTCGCCGCTTCACCGACACGGCGGATATTCTCGGATCGGTCCCTGCCGGAGAAACCAAGATCACCGCATAATCCGTGCCTGACATTATCCCCATCGAGCAGCATCACCTGACAGCCGGCATCAAACAATGACTTCATCACTTTCCGGGCCACAGTCGATTTTCCTGCACCGGACAGGCCGGTAAACCACAGTATCGCCGCTTTATGCCCGTTGCGCTGTTCCCAGAGGGAACGGTCTACAGCCCCGCCTTCCCATGATACATTCGGCGACTTGTGTGCCTGTGCGGGTTTCTGCTGCGCGATATCATCCACGGTGCGCTGTATACCACGGATCATACCGGCGGCCACTGTCCGGTTGGTTACCGGATCAATAAGAATAAAACTGCCGGTGCCATGGTTAATTTTATAGGGATCAAAGTAAAGCGGCAATGCCGTTTTTATTTCCACTCTGCCTATTTCATTCAAGGTAAAAGCTGCCGCCTCTTCGCGATGCAGTGTATTCACGTCTATTTTATACACAATCTTTGTTACAAAGGCCTTTATCAGCCGGGTCGTATGTTTCAGGATATAATGCCCGGTACGCGACATGGGCAGCTCATCCATCCAGCAGAGGATCGCCTCAAACCGATTACTGACCTGCGGCAGGTTATTCTTCCGTACAATCATATCGCCGCGGCTGATATCGATCTCGTCCTCCAGTGAAAGCACAATCGACTGTCCGGCAAAGCCCTCCTCAAGGTCCCCGTCATACGTTTCTATCGTTTTAATCCGTGAAGTTTTTCCTGACGGCAGGACCGCGACCTCCTCCCCTTTTCTGACCGTTCCGGAGAGTACTCTTCCTGCAAATCCCCTGAAATCAAGATGCGGCCTGATAACATACTGAACAGGATACCTGAAATCGATCAGGTTTTTATCAGCGGATACGTGCACATTTTCCAGTATATGCAGCAAGGTGTGTCCGTTGTACCAGGACATGTTCTCACTGCGGGTAACGATATTGTCCCCTTTCAGCGCGGAAACCGGTATAAAGGTAATGTCATGAATATCGAGTTTTTCCGAAAACGCAGTATATTCCCGTGCTATACTCTCATATTTGTTCTGGGAATAATCCACAAGATCCATTTTATTGACCGCCACTATCAGATGCGGAATCTGCAGCAGGGATACGAGGAAACCGTGTCGTTTTGACTGGGTCAGCACACCGTTTCGTGCATCAATAAGTATTATTGCCAATTCTGCGGTTGACGCGCCGGTTACCATATTCCGGGTATACTGCTCATGGCCGGGAGTGTCTGCAATGATAAACTTTCTCCTGGCAGTAGAAAAATAACGGTAGGCAACATCTATGGTAATACCCTGCTCCCGCTCAGCGGAGAGGCCATCCAGTAGCAGCGCAAGATCAACCTCTTCATCCCCCCGCCGTTTCGATGTTTTCTCAATTGCAGCATACTGATCCTCAAAGATACAGTTGGTTTCATAGAGTATTCTGCCGATGAGTGTGGATTTTCCGTCATCGACACTGCCGGTTGTGGTAAAGCGCAGTAATGTTTTATCAGCATATTCTGTCATTAAAAATAGCCCTCACGCTTTTTCTGTTCCATGGATGAATCACTTGTTAAGTCAATAACCCTGTTTTCACGCTCAGATTTCTTTGCATCAATGACCTCTTGAATAATAGTATCAAAATCTTTTGCGGTTGATCGTACCGCACCGGTACAGGGAATACAGCCGAGGCTTCTGAACCTGCACATAACGGATTCAACCTCGCTCTCGTCAATCGGATTCTTACCGTCCGGATCAACGAGGTCGTACGAATAGAGCGGAATGAGAATGCCGTTCATAGTGATAACCTTTCGCTCCTCGGCAAAATAGAGGGGTACGACCGGTATCTTTTCAAGTTTTATATACTGCCAGACATCAACTTCAGTCCAGTTACTCAACGGGAATACACGCACGCTTTCCCCTTCATTTATCTCGGCGTTATAGAGGTCCCACAGTTCCGGGCGCTGATTCTTCGGATCCCACTGTCCGAACTCATCACGTACAGAGAATACCCGTTCCTTTGCACGTGACTTTTCTTCTTCACGCCGTGCGCCGCCGAATGCAGCATCGAATTCATGCTTTTTGACAGCATCCAGCAATCCCTGTGTTTTAAGATACTGACAACATTTATCATTGCCGAGCCTGGAAGGGTGCGCTCCTTTATCTATCCATTCCTTATTTCTTTCAACAATTAATGTGGCGCCGATCTCCTTAACAAATTTATCTCTGAACGTATACATTTCAGGGAACTTATACCCGGTATCGACATGCATGAGTGGAAAGGGGAATTTCCCCGGGTAAAACGCTTTCTGAGCCAGTCGTACCATAACAGAGGAATCCTTACCGACCGAATATAACATGACCGGATTCTTAAACTCAGCGACAACCTCGCGCATGATATGGATTGATTCTGATTCAAGTTCTTTTAGATGTGAAAGACTATATGACGGCATAGTTGCTCTAATCCTGGTTAGGAGCCGGGTTAATGCATAGAATAAAAATAGATTTTAAAAATAATATATCGGATAAGTATTACCTATGAGGAAATAGGGAATAAGCGGTAATACAAACAGTTTAAAACGGTTGTTTGTTCATTATAGAAAAAGAAATGTTATTCCCATACCTTTCTGATTAACACACTGTTAAAAAACCTCATTTTTACATTTTCAACCTTAGTAACGGAGAAAACATACGAGACCAAAACCTTATTAGCTATGAAAATCGAATATAACAATCTATACACACATTTTGTATTCATCACTTACGAAAGACAAACAGTAATTCATGAAACATTATCAGGAGACGTTGAATAAGGTAGGAATTGTGGGAGTGTCAATTGGTTACTAAGATGTTAAAAGCGAAAATATGGTTTAAGAAATACGTGATGGAATTAACAAGAGAATGTATTGAAAACAATTTTTAACCAGCGTATGGATTTAAAAAAGTCAAAAAATAATGCAGTCGTACTTTCTGCTCATACGCAAGGCGTTATCCCTGTGGGCATTGGAATATATTCCTGTGGGCTCACAAACTACATGGATGCCGTTATAACCAGTCTCTGTGGAATATTGATCAAGCATGGATAGCGTTTTCTTTATTTGAGTTGTTGTATTCTTACAGATACCTTGAATTGCCTGTGTTTCTCTGCAATTATCACTGGACAGCCTTCCCTGAATCTCTGAGTAATAATTCAATTTATCCTTGCTCACATCAAATGCGACAGTCATTTTGTTTGTCGTGTCGATTTTAGTTATTTTCCTTATGATTTCCATGCTGATCCTCCTTGGTTAAATTTTGTTATAGGATGTTTACAAATAAATATTTATTATGTGAGGGTCAGCTTTCAATTTTATTTTCTA
>JAUVGS010000543.1 GCA_030593665.1 Chitinivibrionales bacterium
CATATGGTAGCAGTATACTTCATAATATACGTCGTCAATCTTACACTTTTTTGCAACTGGTCTGCTGTCGGTGCTCTGAATTTTCTGCATGAGGTTATCAATACCTTCACGCATTTCCTGCGGGAGCAGGGACGTGTATGATGAGCCGATTATATCGCTGTTTGTATTTTTCAGAACCTGTTTGGCGGGGTCATTGGCCAGGATAATTGCCCCTTTCACATCGAAGATAATAAGGCCCGCAGTAATTGAGGCAAGGATATTTGCGTTCACCTCACGTTCATGCTTGAGGATTTGCTCGCGAAGAGAAATTTCTTTTTTAAGTGTTTCCTGTGTAGTAAATTTTTCCTGCAAATCAGTCAGGTGATTATTTAATTTGGCAGTAATGAAGAATCTATCAATACGCTGGTAAATAGTACCACTTTCAATCTCAAAATCGTATATAATATCGAGAGAACTGCCATTCAGTGTGGTGGAAAAGGAATGTGAAATAGACGCATGGTCCTTGAACAATAATGCCACAGGATTGCTGCTATTCACGAAGTAAAAATGCTCTAAGGTGGCATTATCCAGGTCAGACAACAATTCTCCGCGCACCAGCATGATATCAAAGGGATCGCTTATGTCCAGAACAGCGTTGACATTGTCAACCGGAACTATGGTATAACCATGCTCCTCAAGCGTTTCTACAAATACTTGATTATCAATACCCACGGTTACGATAGTGCCGATATGCATAATTCCAATTTTGGGCCGGTAGTAAAGAAGAAATGCTATAGTCTATATAGTATACGATTATGGCACTATTTTGACAATGAGATGGAATAGACAGTATGGTTGCTTGACAGGTGGTAGTTGGTGCGCGTAGAGATACTGTTTCTTATTTCCCCAGCAGTTTGTGAAACTGGAACATTCGTATTATATCATTGAACGTAATGAACACAAACAGGGTAATAAAGAAAGTTATTGCAATACGGTTTAGGAACAGTTGGGTTTTTAAAGAAAGTGGTTTTTTTCTGAATGTCTCAATCAGCAGGAAAAAAAGCATGCCGCCATCAGTGATAATAAGAGGGAAAAGGTTTAAAATACCAAGATTAATACCGATAAGTGCCATGAAATCAAGCAGCCCTAACAAACCGCCAAACGCAATGATACCCGACATTTGGACAATACCGACCGGACCGGCTATTCCCTGAGGGGTCATTGGTTTAGTAAAAACTTTAAATAATATTTTAGGCAACTTTGGTACTATTTTAAAAATCATTGTAGTGTAGTTCCATGATTTTTCAAATGTCTTAGGGATTGCTCCGATAGGAGAATACTGAATGGTGCGTTTGGGAGCAGGCGCCGGACCGACACCGAGCATATATCGTTTTTCCTGTTCACTGTATTTGGGCTTTGCTGAAAGCACGCAAATGGAATCACTCCTGTTTATCACAATCTGCATTGAGCCGTAATAAGGGTTGTAATTAGCTGTTAATGATGAAAACTGACCCCATGAAAATATTGTTTTATTATCAATAGCAATAATATGGTCATTGGCTTTTATACCATATTTTTCGGCTTGTGAGCCCGGGATAACGGTGCCTATTTTTGCCGGGTAGGGTGGCTCCAGACCAAGATACGGGGCCTTGAACAATTCTTCTGCATCAAAGGATTTGTGCTTGAGAGTATAGGTTCTTTTTTCCTTTTTGCGGATCAGGGTGATTGTATAGGATTCTTCCTGAAGAGTAAAGTGGTATTTAATATCCTCCCACGATTGAACCGGGGTGCCATTAATGGTAATAATACTATCACCGGGTAGAATGCCCGCCGTTGATGCAGGGGTATATTCTGTGACATTACCGATAAGTGTCGTGTCAAGATACAGGGGATGCG
>JAUVGS010000380.1 GCA_030593665.1 Chitinivibrionales bacterium
GATATATTCGAATTGCAGTGAAAGCAAGCTGGAGTATAGCGGCGGTTCAATAAGTGATCCAAAGCTGCTTGTTAAATTGCAGGGACTCTACGATATCCTGCTTGAATTGGACGATGATGTTGATCCGTTAGGTACTGGCGCGGTAGACCGTATCATTGAAGCGGTTCGAAAAAAACTGCATGGCGTAAGAGGTTTATGTGAGGATTTTCTGTCAATAGAGGTTGTTTCTGTTGAAGATGTTTCTCTCTGTGCGAACATTGAGGTATCGCCGGACGCGGTGGTTGAAGAGGTGCTGGCACAAGTGTATGTAAAGGTTCATCAGTTCATTAGCCCCTCTGTCAATTTCTGCAGTCTGGTGGAAATGCTGGAAAGAGGAAGGAGAAGCGAGGATGTCTTTGATGGGCCGTTATTAGAACATGGTTTTATTGACACGAAAGAATTGGAAGCAACAGAACTGAAAAATACTATTCATGTATCTGATCTCTATCAGATTATCATGTCGGTTCCCGGGGTCCGGAAAGTCAGAAAACTACTTCTTTTTAATTTTGATAGTGATGGTAATCGGCTTACCATAGGGGAGAAGTGGTGCTTGAAGCTGGATAATGCAAATGCCAAACCGCGGTTCAACCCTGAATTATCCACCGTCACCTTTCATAAGGGCCTTCTTCCTTTTAAGGCTGATAAAGAAAAAGTCCGGGAGAAATTCGAACTCTTGAAGGAGCTTGCGAAAAAACTGTCCGTTATCAGTGCTGATAATGATTTAAAAGTTCCTGAAAGTACCTACCGTGATATAGTGGATTACACGAGCATTCAGGAAGAATTTCCTCTTACCTATGGAATCGGTTCTGCGGGATTACCGGATTCAGCCGGTGACTTGCGAAAAGCTCAGGCAAAGCAGCTTAAAGGATACCTGATGTTTTACGATCAGTTACTGGCAAATTACCTTTCGCAGCTTGCGCGGGTGAAAGACCTCCTCTCCGTAAACAATACCGATGATAAAACATATGTGTCGCAGCCTCTGTATGCTGTCCCGGAAGTGAAGGGATTGTTGAGCGATTATAGCGGCTCAGAATGGGAGGCCTTTACATCCGATACTGATAATGGATATATAACCAAGCTCAACAAATTCCTTGAAGACAATACCACCAAATGGAATCGCCGGAACCGTTTTCTGGATCATTTGATAGCACGTTTTGGTGAGAGGTTTACTGACTATGTCCTGCTGATGTATGGCATATATGGAAAAAGGGCGGATGAAGACATTGTTTGCGATAAAGAGAATTTCCTGGCTGATTATCCTGTTGTAAGCAGGGACAGGGGAAAGGCTTTTAATTATAAAGCATGGACTGAGGAGACTAATGAGCCGGATGTATGGAATACCTTAAATGTGTCAGGATTGGAAGCAAGAATCGCACGGCTATTGGGGATCCATGATTACAAGCGGCGGAATCTTCATTGCGACCCTGCCTATAGGATGGAAACCTATAGATTGACAAGAGGAAGAAATAGAGGGAGGTATAAATTCAGGCTGCGGGATACGGATAATACGATTCTTCTGGAGAGCACCCACGCTTATGCACAATTGGCCAGAGCGGAAAAAAATATGGAGGCATTGGTTTCTCTTTTACTTGATGAAGAAAAGTATGAAGTCCGACAATTGAGCCGGCCTGATACATACAGGCTTTTTATCAAGAATACCAGGGGACGGATTAGAGCCGGCAGTAGAAAAAGATTCAACACTCCTGCAGATGCGTTGGCTTTAAAGAAGAAATTATTAGGTCTCGCATGCCCTGAGAAATGCTGCGAAGGTGAAATTTGCCTGCACGAAGGATTTCATATGGTTGAGCATATTTTACTGCGGCCACATAATCAGGACTATTCACTTTTTCCGGTTAAAATCAAGTGTGACGATTGCGTAGAAGTTCTTGACCCGTACTCCTTTAGAATTAGCGTTGTTTTACCCTGTTGGCCGCGACGTTTTCAAAGTTTGGAATTCAGACAGTTTGTCGAGGAAACTATCCGCATGGAGACTCCTGCTCATATTGCACTGAAAATCTGTTGGGTGAGCTACCTGCAGATGCGGAAATTTGAAGAGGCATACAAACAATGGTTGGAAGAGCTGGCAAAACAATCTCCCCAAATAACAGCATTAAGAACGTATGCAAATGATGTAATTGAAATACTGTACTCGCTCAGGAGCGTGTACCCCGAAGCGAAGCTTCACGATTGTAAAGAAGGCAATAACGCTTTAATACTTGGATATACAAATTTAGGACAATTATAAAAAAGAGGATATTATGGTTGGAGTAAATACCTATCCGGTTTTTGAAAAGAATCAGGTTTTAAACCACGAACATCTCAATGCATTAAGAGAGTATTTAGACGAGCAGGGCCGGTATACCCGGTGTAAATTAACAGGAATTGGGGTTGTATGCGGATTACACATATCGGTTGATGATGAT
This sequence comes from Chitinivibrionales bacterium, assembly GCA_030593665.1. The sequence continues at coordinate 2,463 of JAUVGS010000380.1, forward strand.
CACAGACGGGTAACTCTTACCAAAGGATGTGGTATCACTTCTGAAGGCTATTTAGTCTGCTCAGAAGAGGAAAAATATTTTACCCATTATAAGAACTACGAAGACCTGTCGGGATATAAACCGTTTGAGAATTTATCTGTTTACGAATTAGTATCTGGTCCGGCTGATGCAACGGCATTAGGGGATGAAGTACTGTTTCTTGATGATAAAGTCGCTGTTGCATTTGCAGAGTATGCAGACGAGAAAGTTGAATCCTGTCTTTCTGATAATTGTGATGAGCATGGGAAATGGCGGGTTTTCCAACTTCGTATTTTACTATTGAATAAATCCGATGTAATTAATATGATGGAGAACCCGGATAAATTACATGCAAAGTATCAGTTGGAGACAATGGCGCTGCATAGAATCGGCTGTGCTTCATCTTTACAAGTGGAAGGAGGTGGAGGTTTCAATATTGATGAGATTTATACTTCCTCCGAATTAATCCTACTCTACGCTAAAGCCGCGAAAACAGCGCTGGAAAGTCTACCCGGTTTTATAAGAAACGTGTATGATATTTTTTCTCCGGTACTAAACCGGATAGGAGCAAATAGATTTACCCGTGCCATGGAAATATTAGAAATACAAATATATAACGACCTTGTAGATATAATTGATGGAAATGAAAA
>JAUVGS010000414.1 GCA_030593665.1 Chitinivibrionales bacterium
AAGTGAGAATCAGGAAGAATCTTTGTCCGTTTCAAACATGAACGATACAAACTGAACGACTAACTGAAGAGCCGTATGTGGGAAAGCTGCTTGTACGGTTCTGTGAGGGGGCAGGCAGAAAACTGCCTGTCCTACTCGACACCCTTTAATTTCTTCTGAAGAATTTTGAGTATTCATAGTAATAAAATACGAATTATCTGTTCAAGTGCCTAATAAATACCTGGCCAAATACTTTTTTTAATACCCTTTTAATTGATTATCTATAGCGAATTACCACAAAATAAATGTATAATGTAAATAACACTCAAGGTAATTGTTAACCATAGGCAAATAGAACGCCCCATGAAAAATCAATTCTTCACTACCCTTTCTACAGGCAATCGCATACCTTTAATAATTATCCCGCTGTGTATTGTCTTCACAATTCTCACTACTTTTTTCCTGCCTCCTTTTTTACGTCCTTTATTCAACGGCCCGGAGGGTATCAGGTGGGTAGCCCCCTTTTTCCTTTTAATGGGTATTCTGGCAACGATCTCTTGTTTTTATATGCTCTGCTATAAAAAAGTTTCTCTTATGTCTGAATATTTCCTGGCCGGTGCGGTTGTTACTTTTTTTATTGGAATAATCACGTTCATTGCTCTGCAGCGGTTCTCATCCGGTCTTCGGTATATCGAAACGTATAATGAGATAATGGCAATACGATTTTCGCAGGTACAATGTATCTATCCTGATCCTGAACAGGGGCCGGTCGGTACCGTGTATACACCTTTTTTCTTTATACTAACGAGCATTTTCCACAGCTTCCTGCCTGCAGGATTCGGCTATGGCAGATTGGTTTCACTCATAGCTCTTTTAGTTACGGTCTATTTCGTATTCAGGATCGTTGTATTACGTGGCAATTCGCAAAACGCCGGCCTGTGGACATCCGCTGTTTTTCTCGCCACCTACTTTCCAATGGATGCCTTATATGATCAGAGTGGCGTTGACACTCTGCAAATGTGTCTGACCTGTATAACCCTGTTCTTCTTTTTAAAAGATACGCCACGCGATGATATGCTTGCCTTGCTTCTCGGTGGACTTGCCTGTTTCACCAAGCAATCCGCTGTGTATCCTTTTATCATTGTTCTTATTACCATCGCAGTAAAACGGAGGGCACTATGGACATATAGTCCGCTGCTATTCTGGGCGGCTATAGGCGGCCTTCTCATCATGATAACAAAAGGATGGGCAATTACTTATTTAATTACCTACCCGGCAAAGCATGGACTGAGAACAGTTCCGCCACATTATTTATTGTATAGATTTTTCCTTCTGCAATTGCTTCTCTGGGGCTGTGTAATCTATGCGGCCATTAAACATTGGGAACGCCGTTTTTATATCTTTTTCCTGGCAGTAGCAGCAGCTTCTATCTCCGGTATCTATAAAAGCGGCGGCGGCATTCATCCGCTCTTTCCGACTGAACCGCTGCTCTGTATTGGAGCAGCTTCGATATTCTATCGATATAAAATAATCCTGGTATCCCAGCTTCTGCTCGGTTTGAACAACCCGTTTACCGCGTTGTATCCCTGGAAAACAATCCATGATGCAGATCAGCACATTGTTGAAATGGCAAATAAAACACCGGGAGAAGTCTGGCTGCCGATGGATACCTATTTATACAGCAGAACAGAGAAAAAAGAGTGGGATAACTTCTGTGCATTATTCGGCCCGGTATGGTCGGGACATCCTCCACCAAAACGCCTCATTACCGCATTAGAGGAGAAACGATTTGATCTGATACTTATTCGTAAGAATTCTATGGATCTGTATCGGTTCTTGCATCCGGAAATCAGACGACTAATAACACAGAAATATATGCGAGAAGATTTGGAAACGGTAATTATCTATAAAAGAAAATTATAATCACGTTATTATGCGCTTGACTCTGAGAGTAATTTTTTCCCCTTTTCAGTAATAACCCGCACATCACCTTTCCGCTCAGTAACCCGCTCACTGTCAAAGAGAGCGAAAAGGCGCAGGCAGATCTTCCGGTTATCAGCCATAAGGTCCCTGAACTGAGCGACCGTGAGTCCTCCGGGGGTTTCAGATAAAACCTTCAGCAACTTGATGCGCACGGGATTTACAATATCCGCATGGAGTGTATCACCCTCCATACGGTAAATGCGTTTTTTTTCCGTTAAATATCTCAGAATCTGATTCAGGTTTTTCGGCTCTATACGGTTTTTTTTAGCAAAGGCATCAATTTCAACTGCAAGGGGGACCTTCATACCAAAATGTTTCAAATAGGTGCCTATTTTCTCTATATTCTCCTGCATGTCCGAGGCAATAACCACCGTATGCTCAACCGCTGCCCAGGTACTACCCTCCTGTTTCAATTTTCCTTCATGCATCAACTTGTCAAGTAATAACCGTATAAAATCCTCACTCCTTTCAGAGGTATCAATTCCCAATACGCCAATCAGGTCCTGGATTGTTCTCCCACCCGCATCCAGGGGATTTCTTTTATGATGGGCGGTGATATTTTTCAGGATAGTTTCCAGAAACCGCTCATACACATTCTTTGTAATAAGATAGGCCGTATCATCGGTACTCCGGACAACGATATCGTCCGGCATCCCTTCCTGTATAACAGCTTTCACCTCTGCCGGCGTGTTGAAGAGTTTTTCAGCAATTTCCATATGCAGCAGTACATTTTTTGTCTTTCTCACCTCTGCGGCAATTAATTCCGTCAGTTTGCCTTTAGCAATTTTTTCAAGGTTGGTAATAAGTTTCGGCGGTCGTCTCCGGTGATGCAGCGGCGATGCATCAATAACCTCGCCGCCGCCCATGGTTATATCACTTGAGGTGCCGCGGATAATAAACCGATCCCCGATACTGATGTTACACGACACGGGGAGATG
>JAUVGS010000403.1 GCA_030593665.1 Chitinivibrionales bacterium
AAGGAGCATTTCCTGCTGCCGTTACATACATTAAAAAAGCCGAACCGATCTTCTCGGTTCCTGCGGTAAGAATAGCCTTGTTATTTGATAATTGCGGAGCGTCACCGAAATCCGGTTTAACCGGATCGGTGCAGAAAATCCAGAGGAAGATTAACGTGGATAGTACGAATGGTAAAATGGAAACAGAGATGTTTTTTTTCATGGGACGCCCCCGTGCAGCGGTTTGTATATGCTGAGTTGATTGAATAAGAAGATAATATATATTATATCCATACACCAATTTTAATGAGGGATTGTGATGATTATTAACACACTGAGTGGCTATTCCTGCATTCTGTATTGCCGGTTGCAAACCTTTTATAAATTCATCTGATTGCCTTCGTCGGTAATAAGGTTTAGAGATTAGTTGGTTTCCCCTGGTTACTAAGGTGTTAAAGGCAAAAATAAGGTTTTTAACGGTTTATTAAGCAGATGGAATTGAGATATCCAGGTAACGGGCGATTACAAATAATCGGCTATAATTTTTCTATCTCTTCTTCAGGCAATCCTGTCGATTTTGAAATTACTTCTATAGCTATTCCCAGCTTTTTTAATTCTGTCGCAGTCTCAATCTTACCTTCAATCTTACCTTCTTCAACACCTTCTTCTCTTGCTGTATCCAGAGAATTTTTTAAATCACGGTATGATTTTAAACTCTCCTCGTATTTCATTCTATTTTTTACATTTCTTCCGCAAAGCCGCTATCTTTTGTACGCTTAACCCCGTAATCTTACGGATGTCGCTGGTACACATGCCGTTCTCAATCATTTTAACAGCCGTTATACTTTTCCCATCTTCTCTTTCCTGTTCAATCCCCTGTTCAATCCCTTCCCGAATCCATGAATCAGCTATTGTTGGCATAAGAACATCTCCTTTTTTTATTGTCTTGTTGAGTATCTCGCTAAAAGTTTCTTTTTTATCTTCATAAATAGTAACTACTCAGGTGGTGTAACATTCTTAGCGTCATTGCGAGCGCAACGAAGCAATCTCATCTTTTCGAATGCAGGAGATTGCTTCGCTGCGCTCGCAATGACGCTTTATGCGAAGAATACCTGAGTAGTTACCATAAATATACAATAAAAAGAGAGGGATTTGGTATGAATAGCGATAAAACTGTCGTTACTGCAGGATATATCGGTTTGTCAGTCTGGAAGCAAATTGTCTGATCGGTGTTCTTGTACCTTATTTCGTTTTATTAACCTTAGTAGACAAAGGACGCCCACCACCATTGTTGTAGCGATAACCGCCCGGCAAAGCCGAAAAACCACTGCTGTTATTCGATTGCACATCATTTCCTGGAGCACCTGCAGTACTTGATGAGTTCCAGTCCGTCTTTGCAGCCATAGATTTCGCTATCTTATTGCCTGTTGTCGTGCCATCCCAATTGTAGCCGTTAGCTATTAAGTAATTCTGCAAAGTATCCCATTCCGCGTCAGTCGGAACATGCCACCCCTCGGGGGCAAGCTTCCCGGTATTTACCGCATGCCAGTTATACAAAGCTCCGTATTTAACTGCGTTGGCTGCTGAATCATTACCATAATAGCAATAACCCGGCGTTGAGAGATTGGCCCATGCAGAATTATCCGTAACATAAGGAATCGCGGTGCCGTCGTTATATCTGGTCGTCCGCAAATTCTCAACTGTCCATACCTGATTACCTATTTTTACAATATGATAGCCATTGCCATCAATATCTCCTATTTTTGTATTTGGTGGTGAAATAAATGACCCTGACTTTGTCAGACTGTCATCGTACAAATCCACAACACGAAGCTTCCAGAAGTATTTCGTTACCGTATCAAATGATGCAACTGTATAGAGCGTATCCCTGCCGCTGTATTTCTCTGTCCAGCCTGATGAGTCGCTGCTCAAACAGAGGGTGTATGTAAGGGTATCGTACACACCATCAGGATCCACACCTGTAAAAGATAGAGGAGGAACCTGTATAAGTAATGTAATCAAAACCAACCCAGTCAGATTCCGATGTGGGAGCGCTTAACGAAGCGGAGGACGGAGCCCGGTTGAAGAGTATGGCAAATGTATCGGTACTTATAACACCGTCATCATCGCGGGTCCTCCAAATTACATCCATGCCGCTGCCTTCCGCTTTGCCGAAGGTGTATTGCGCTATATCGGTACTATCATCCCAGCCGTCCGCGTTTATGTCCCATAAGTATTTTACAATACTGCCGGATGAATTAACATCTACAGCAATCATATTAACGGTAACATTCATTGCCTGTGATACTACTGTGTCTGCCTGCGCTGTCACTACCGGAGCATCAAGTGTTACTGTTACAATAATTTCATCAGCCTGAGATTCCACCCCGTCATCATCAATAACCTTTACAAGAACCGTATCTGTTCCGCTTGTATTAAAAACGGTTTTTATAGCGCCTGTTACTGTTGTATCCGTAAAATTAATCCCATCAAACGACCAAAAATAAGAAACTATTGTTCCATTGTCTGTGGCTGCAGCGGTTAGTACAATACTATCTTTAATGTTTATTGAAGTGTCTGCCTGAGCTGTCACCTTTGGCCAGTTATTGTCATTTTTTGAATCAAATGGGTTATCCTGTTCGTGTTTTGTGCAGGTAAAAAAACAAAACATTGTCATAACCGCAATCAAGTATTTACTATTCATACAGCCTCTTTCTATTCACATTACCATTTACAAAATCAGACGCCCACGTTACAACGCTATCTGCAATATTCAACGCCTCCTCATATTCCGCCTTGCTGACAGGAGTGTAATCTCCGGGGTATCTTGTCTGTACCGCGTAATCATTCAGCTCAATTGCCTTGAGAATATAATCCGGTATTTCAATTTTTTCTTTCAATTTTAATACTCGACAGTCATAAGTTCTCTTGCCTAATTTTGGCAATATCGACATTTCTTTTTAGCAGTTCCATATTTATCAAAGTCA
>JAUVGS010000130.1 GCA_030593665.1 Chitinivibrionales bacterium
GTGTCGCATTAGTGTTATAGTATAATTATAGAGGAGTAATTTTCAATGGTGTATCGTAAGATTATTGTAGTTCTCATGCTTGTTGTATGCATTGTTTCATCTGAACAGATAAGTATCAGCGGTCGGATCTTCAGTACGGACGGCAGTGCGATTGTCGGGGCCGGCATTCAGTTAAAAAACTATTCGCAGTTCAATACCGAATCAGACGCGGTAGGAGTGTTTCATCTTAAAGGGGATACAATAACACCGATTACCCATTTCTTCCATAGTAATACGAAGTCGGTTCAACTTGGTTTCATCGGAAAACATCTTATTGTTAAAATGCGTGAGGGGAAATGTGCGATATCGCTGAATATAGTTGACAGCAGAGGAAGAAGTATGTTCAATACATATCTGACCGGCGCCTCTTCCGGAGAGCAAACAATCCCGGTTGTCATGCCTGATCTCGCGAAGGGTATCTATTATGTGATTGTCAGAGAAGCGGGAGTGCGATTGGTGTATAAAATGATACTTACCGGCGGCGCCTGTTTCTCAAAGGCGGCGATTCAGCAGAATACGGTAACATATGCAGCCACCGGAAAAACACCGGGAGCGCAGACGGTTATAGACACAATCGTTGTTACAGCCGCAGGTTATAAACACAGAGTAGTCGATATTGTGACCTATGACCAGCAGGATGTGCGGTGTACGCTCTTTGTTTCAAATCCCTGGACGCCGTCCGCAGCGCTTGAATATGAAGGTTCTATGGTTAAAATTCTGGCAAAGGGTTATGATTTTGAAATGGGGCAGCCTGATCCGAATATATGGGAGCCCGACTCTATAGAAGATACGGATGCAAAAAGAGAACAACCGATCCATACGGTCAGCTTTACCTATGATTTCTGGATGGATACGGCGCTGGTTACTCAGAAAGAATATGATGCGGCAATGAGCAGCGCCTATTCTGAATATAAAACTCCGGGGTGGGGTACCGAATATGGCTTTGGCGACAGATATCCTTCCTATTTGATGATGTGGGGTGATGCGGCGCTCTACTGTAATGCCCTTAGTAAATCGATCGGCTTTGATACGGTATACGCGTATGACTCAATAAGTGGTACACCCGGCAAATTGTGTAAACTGGATGGGGTGACTGATGATATAAAGAAAAACGGCTATCGCCTGCCGACTGAGGCGGAATGGGAGTATGCGTGCCGGGGAGGTACCGGTACTGATTATTTCTGGGGGGAAAATTATAAACCGTATCCGGCCGTGGAGGCGGACACCGCCGAAATAGGTAGTTACACAGTATGGAAAGTCAATGCGTGGGATCCGGGGATCGGTAACGCCGGATTCGGTACTCATCCGGTTGCCCAAAAAAAACCGAATCCTTATGGTCTATATGATATGAGTGGAAATTTATATGAATGGTGCAATGACTGGTGGGGCGGCTATTATTCCTGGGAAGACGTCGTAGATCCAATTGGTCCGGACAGCGGCCCGGGTCATATCGCCCGCGGCGGCAGTTGGGGGAATGACGCAACGTTTCTTCGTTCGGCCAACCGCCGATTCTTTCCACCGGATTATTTGTACAACTTTCTCGGGTTTCGCACGGTCAGAGCGGTGCAATGAACAATTAAACAACTGAAAATATCACCTGTCACGGGTGATGAAAGTCATACCCCTCCCCTTTCCCCTCTCCCAGGGGAGGGTGTGGCTTTTTACCGGCGCCTCGTTAGAGACGGCTGGTGTGCTTAGTGAAAAGGTGTGTGATAAAAAGGAGCGGGTGCTGAATCTGACAGGCACTGTTGGATGGCAGCAGTTTTTTACACTTTATAAGCAGGGGGGATGTAATGTTTAATATTTATTACACGAGAGTGTTGGCGTTGGGGAAATCTGTTGCCTTGGCGGTAATGTGTTTCAATTTTATTACGGATTCATTTGTTTCCGCAGAGGAGGTTTGTAAATTCGGTTATACGGGACAGCCTGAAAACCTGAATAATCAGACCATTTCGGTTCCGCATGAGATTGTTGCCATGTCTGAATATGTACACGTTGGTACGCCCATTTTTATAAGTGAGCAGGTCGTATATACCCCGTCTATCTTTTTTATTATTGACAACTCGACAAGTATGAGTGGTAATGGTATGGGGGGTATGGATGTGTGGGGAAACCGGTTTAAAGTTACCCGTGATCTTATCGACACTTTAAAAATTAAGTTCCCCGGTGTTGAAGTCGGTATCGCGGCTTTCAGAACATATCTCTTTTTTGACCCGACAGACAGTGATTATTTTGTACAATGCCCTCAACAGAACACCGGTGCCTATCTCCCGCTTTTTAAACTCAATTCAAAATTTCCTCCCGATAATAAATTCGGCTGGGATATTCTTCAGGGGTTTCTTGAAATCGATACGGTTGACAATGATCATGTCGAATTAAAATATGTGCCCTCAAACATTTTTGATAATATGTCAGGAACAAATATTAACTCAGGTTTTGACGCGGCAAAACATGCTTTTTTATCATCGAAGTATCCTAAAGAGTGTCACTATATTATCTTTCTCTCTGATGGCGAGGCGAACCAGCCGATGATGGGAGACCCGGATGCCTATGTAGCGGGCACTGATGTACCGACGACTTTTACCGTCTATTTTTCAAGTAATGGTACGGCTCCGCAATCCATTCAGGATATGACCGAAAACATCAAGACAAACGGGTATTCCAGCTCAAATCCCGGCAGCAATCTCTGGGCATTTGAAAATACAGAGTATGAAGTTCTGATGAAATTTCTCATGGATAATGTAATCAGTGTGATCACCCAGGAACAGATATCCTATCCGGTGGATGTATCGATTAATGGTATAGATCCTGTTGGCGATTGGGATTCTACCGGCTATATTTTTTCCGAGCTGTTTCCGCTGACCGGTGATACGACTGAGTTTGTTATAGATATTGATTATCATGTATTCATGGATTCGATAACTGATGCGGGCGACACCATCGTTAATGAGAAAGATACATCTTCCCATGTAGAGTTTGATGTCGCGTTTGACAAGAATGCCGTCTTGTCTGACGACTATGTTGTCGAGTGCTGGGACAGAACCCTCGTGTTTTATTATAACGGCAATCAGGTTTCCAGTGTCGATGAAACTATGGAGGAATTGGAAATACGCTTTACGGAAAAGGAGGTGGACGTGTTGTATGGGTATGAAGATGTTTCCGTAGAGATTACCCATACCGAAGGAAATGACAGGGATAAAGAGACACTGAAACTTTCTTATAAGGACACCTATTTTACCGGCACATTTTTAAGAAAAATAGCCGGACCCAACAAAGGCGATGGGATTCTGCAGCACAAAGAAAAGGACAACATTGTTGCGGTATTCAGAAACAAAAAACTCATTCTTGATACGCTTCGCATTGCGATCCCTTTTGCTTTAAGCGGAACAGTAACGCTTACAAAAGGTATCTATTTTGACAACACGGCGGATGGTTTTGTTGACAGTATTTCCATTGAACTTTACGGTACGAAAATAAAGGATAATATTGATGAGCTGGTAGAAATAATAACACTGCCCGAACACCGAAAATTTACTGTGCAAGACTATAGCTATATTTCCGAAGGGATAGCGTTGAACGTTAGCGAGGGTGCGGATAAACCGCAGACGTATGTTACAGATAAGGATATTCTGGAAATTAGCGATACCCTGTTACTCAAAAACGGCGGCTATCTGCTTCCGACATCCAACCCGATACGGATTATCGATTCAATCGCGCCGATAATTATGAGCGCGAGTCTTATAGATTCCGTGGTAATAATAAATAATGGGCAGCAGGATTCCCTTACCGAACTGGGAAGGGATGAGTTGACTGTTATCTTTTCAGAAAACGTTGAGAAGATAACGAAGGAGAAGCCTTTTATCTATTACAGTAACGATGCTCAAAAGACCTTTGAGGCAAAGCTGAAAGTGCTCAGCCAGAAGGATAATCAGGGCGTGTTTCATGTCAGAGAGCTTTACGGAGTAGAATCCGTTAAGAACGGTGATTCTATTCGCATACAATGGGCATTGTCTGACAATGTGTATGACGCGAATAAAAATTACCAGGAAAATCCGGAGAATATCAGGCGTCCGATAGATGTTACAACACTAACGGTAATACAAAAAGGGCCATATGAGCTTGAATTGCAGGGGACACTGTTTGATCCTGATATCGCCTTAACGCTCCCGGATGAGTTTTTGAACAATAATGAGATTAAAGAGATGCTTCTGAATTTTAAGATAAATAATGACGGCGAGCATGAAGGGATTATGGTCATTACGTTAACACCGAATAATACGGATAATGTTCCTGATAATGAGTGCTATTCAGGGTTAATTACGATCTATGACGCAGTGGGTAATGAGGTTATCGTACAGCAGGAGATGGCATATCTTAACAATTCAAAAAATCTTGTGTACCTTTGGGATGGCAGGAATAAAAATGACAGACGAGTCGGTCCCGGAGCGTATCTCGCGCTTGTTGTAATAACCTGGTATCCTGATGGTTTTGACAACGATTCCGGCAAAAAGGATATACAACGATTGATTATCGGGGTAAGAGAGTAAATAGTTTTGGCAGTATACACGCGGCTAAGATCACATTCAGCTTGATATGGACAATCATCAAAAGGAGATGTTTTGAAAATTCTAAAACTTTTCGTAAGGGATAACAACGGCAGTGAGAGTTGCAAAATACCACTTCCGTTGTCATCAGGCGTCTACGTTATTACGGTACGAACATCTGAAGAAACGCTTGTTGAGAAGTTCCGGTTTTAACCGCAACAGGTACAAAACAGCAGGAAATGTGTCGATAATCGGAGAATGCGCAAAAACAATGATACCGGTAAATACAAAAATACTCACCGGCTTATGCCCCCTCCCCTCTCCCCATCTTTTTTGAAAATAAAAAGATGGTTCAGCCGGTGAGGATTTTATTTCATTCAAAGTGTGGAGAGAAAAATGTAGTGAAAAAAGTGATCAATTTCAAATAGTACCTGTTTTTGCGGTTACTTATGAGGTGGTGTAATGAAAAGTTGTTTTCGGTATGTAAAAAGTTTTACTGTCAGTCGATGGGCGGTAGCGGTACATTTTTTGTTTATTTTTGTTGGCGCTGTATCTGCTCAGATGGACTGGGTTGCCGCAACTAAATCAGCCGATTGGCAAGCGCGATACGGCCACTCTGCGGTTGCTTTTGACAATAAACTGTGGGTGCTAAAAGGATGTGTTTCAATGGGAAATGAGGATGTTGTCGATGATGTCTGGTGTTCCGTTGACGGAATAAGCTGGACAGAAGTTGTTAAAAAAGCGGCATTTCCCATGCACGCATATTTTCCCTGTGTCAACTTTCAGGGAAAAATATGGATTGTCGGCGGGCATGAGGGGTGTTGAGGAGGAGAAATTTTCGGCCAGGTTTGGCAGTCGATTGATGGTGTTGAGTGGACTTTAGTAACCGATTCACCAGGGTGGAAAAGAGCCTCACATCCGGTGGTTATCTTTGATAATAAAATGTGGCTGTTCGGTGGACAGGTTTCCGGCGATTTGAAAAATGATGTGTGGTATTCTTTGGACGGTAAAAACTGGACGTGTGCGACACAATCAGCGCAATGGTCCGCAAGGATGGGGCATACGGCGCTTGTCTTTGACAACAGGATGTGGGTATTTGGCGGCATGGCCGCTTCCCGCAGCGTGAAGAATGACGTTTGGTATTCTTCGGACGGCAAGGAATGGACTCAGGCAACCGCTTCGGCGGGGTGGTCGGCAAGAGAGGATCATGTATCTGTTGTTTTTGAAAATAAGATGTGGATTATGGGAGGCGGTACTTTCGCCGACTATACAAACGAAATATGGTGTTCAACTGATGGCGTAAACTGGATAAAGGCTGCATCATCGGAGCAATGGGCGGCAAGAGGTTCTTTTGCCACTGTCGTATTAAACAACAGGATGTGGGTGCTTGGCGGCAGTCCCGGTATGGCCGAAGATTATAATGACGCCTGGTATTATGAGAGCGCGACTGGTGTGAAGGAGGATTTGTGTGTTGTATTCACACTATTTTCAGATTTTACCGTATCTTCAAACCGATCAACCGGCGTACACATATCTTTTACTTTATCAACATCTGCCGATGTAAAACTCAGCGTTTGTAACGGCGCGGGGAAAGAGATTGACGTGTTGTGCGGAGAGAGGCAGTCACCCGGGATTCATACGTGTACCTGGAATGGAAGTAATTGTTCCGGTGCAAGCGTTCCCGCGGGTATCTATTTCATCAGGTTGGATGTTGATGATTACAGGCAGGTTAAGAAAGTCG
>JAUVGS010000393.1 GCA_030593665.1 Chitinivibrionales bacterium
ACAATCAATTTGACAGAGGGATTGTGTGAGGGCTGGTCATTAGAAACGCTTGGTAATAACCATTTTCGGATATCAACACCCACACCGATAAAATTCGGTAAATTCGGTCTGTTGTGGAAGATGCATATTTCTAAAATATGGAGTGAAGGTGTAGAAATACCCTTTACGTTGAAAAATGACTATGCTGGTGATTGTAAGTTTATTTATCCGGAATGTATTACGATCGGTTCGGGAGGAACATCTCCTATTGTCAATGCCGGAAATGACACAACCGTAGGTATGAATGATACTGTGTATCTTCACGGTTCGGCCCATGATCCGGACAGCATGGATATTATACAGTATGGTTGGTGTTGGGACAGCACTACCTGGCATATAACCGCAACCGCTGATACCTTTTTTATTTCACCGGGTAGTATACCCGGGCAAAAATATTTTACCTGCCGGTTCAGGGCGATGGATGCTGACGGAGTTTTCGGATATGACTCGTTAAAGGTTTTTATGATTAAAATGCCGCCCCAGGCTATACCGATAGCATTGGATTCAACGGTCGGTCTAAATGATACTATCCATCTTATCGGCTCACAATCTATTGATAATGATAGAATTGTCAAATATGAGTGGCGTTTTGGCAATGATACAAACTGGGTAACCGTTTCAACAGGCGATATAAATATAATTGCACCATCCAAAGCAAACTTCACTTATCGTTGTTATTTACGGGTCACCGATGAAGATGGCGAGAAGAGCAAGGGGAATGACTATGTACGAATACTCGTATCCGGTTCCCCTCCAAAGGCAGTTCCTCATGCCCTTAATACCACCGTAGGGATAAATGATACCATTCATCTTATCGGTTCTGATTCATACGATAATGGTGTGATTGTCAAATATGAGTGGCGTTTTGGCAATGATACAAACTGGGTAACCGTTTCAACAGGCGATACAAGTATTCTTGCACCATCGTATCAAAATACCAATTATCGCTGCTATTTAAAGGTAACTGATGATGATAATGAAATTAGTAGTATTGGAAGTGTTAGTATTTATGTAGCCAGTCAACCTCCCACGGCTATACTAAAAGCTGATACAACCGTTACAGGATTGAATGATATGATTCATCTTACCGGATCAGAATCAACCGATAATGGAACTATTGTTAAATATGAGTGGCGTTTTGGCAATGATACAAACTGGGTAACCGTATCAACAGGTGACACAACCATTTTTGCGCCTTCTGTAGCCAATAATAGTTTTCTCTGTTATTTGCGGGTTACTGATGATGACAATGAGATGAGCAGCGGCAACGATTATATCAGAATACGGGTAATCAGTTCACCGCCAAATGCAGTGGCACATGTTTTGAATACAACTGCCGGTTTGTATGATACGATACATTGTACCGGTTCAAATTCATCTGACAACGATGGCTTAATCAATAAATATGAATGGAAATTCGGTAATAATCCCTGGATTGAAGTGTCAACAGGTGATACCGGCATTCTACCACTCGTTGCTGTACCGACCTATACCTGCAGCCTGCGGGTAACTGATGATGATAACGAAGTTGACACTGATTATAAAAACATTACAATCTCCCTGTTTACTTTATTGACTGATCAAGCTGAATTTACCGCCCGTTACAATCACACGAACCTATTATTTAATAATGCTGTCTGGATTATCGGTGGTAATGACGGCTCATATAAAAACGACGTATGGTTTTCCGCAACCGGCAAAAACTGGACAAATGCGACAAGCGCCGCAGGTTTTAACGGCAGGTATATGCATGCAAGCGTCGTTTTTAAAAACAAGATGTGGGTGATCGCAGGGCGTAGTCAAAGTGGTTATAAAAATGATGTCTGGCACTCCTCGGATGGCATAGTGTGGGATACTACCACAACAAACGCCCCATTTAGCAATCGATATGGCCATACCTGTGTTGTATTTAACGATACTATCTGGTTAATTGGCGGAAACAGCAGTAATACCTATAAGAATGATATATGGTTTTCTGATGATGGCATTACCTGGGATACCGCGACTGCCAACGGGGTTTTTCCAGGGCGATTTGCCCATTCAAGCCTGGTATATAATAACAAAATGTGGATTATCGGAGGCTATAACGGTGGTTCCAATCTGAACGATGTCTGGTCTTCTGCTGATGGTATAACATGGACCCAGGCGACCGCACATGCCCAATTTTCAATAAGAGCTTATCATACGAGTGTTGTTTACGATAATAAAATGTGGGTCATCGGTGGTTACGGAGCTTCTCATTATTACGATGTCTGGTACAGTACAGACGGTATCACCTGGGTTGAAGCATCGAGCAATGCAGGATATTTTAGCAGTTCAAAACATTCAGGTATTGTCCATCAGGATAGAATATTACTCATCAATGGTAGATCAATGAAAACGGATGTGTGGTATTATAAGACGCCATAAGAGGGTTGTGGGGTTTTTTTGTACCTGAGTAGCACTCTTCAAAAAACATACTGTCTTTTTCAGGACCTGTCTTAATTTTTTTATGAGGAGGGCCATAATATTATGAGACAACTAATACTTATGGTAACATTACTAGCCTGTGCAGTACATGCCGGGCTATACACGGTAACCACCTGGGCTGGAAAAGGAGGAGAGTCCGGTGACAAAGACGGATCACTCAGTGTAAAATAGAGGGACGGTGGTAATTGATTAACTTATTACCGTATTATTTTTTTTATTTTTCACCCTCTGCAGCCATGGCCTTTGAGACAAATTCCCGGTTGCCGATTACCCAACTGCCTGTAGTGTGAATGTTTTCAGAATTAAAATTGGTTTTACGGATTGTACTGTAGATTTCAGGTTCTTTATCTAATCCGTTTTTTAAAAATTTGCGGTACATTTCTATTGCTTTTGCTCGTTGCCTGTCGAATTTTTTTTAAACATCCCTCGTGTTCTGTGTCTGCCACGACTGTAAACCAACTATTACCGGATGTCCTGTCCAGGGGTAGGTGTCCAGTTGCTCAATGGTAGTGCAAA
>JAUVGS010000182.1 GCA_030593665.1 Chitinivibrionales bacterium
CAGTGAATCCAGTGAGTTACTCTGTATAGTAAAACGTACCGGAACATCACCGGTTTGCTCATTGACAATCGGATAAATTAATAACTCGGGACTTTTGTCGCTGTAATAAAAGCCTATTTCATTGCTGTATAGTCCGTACTCGTTGTCTTGTGCATTAAATCGCATCCATACGGTGTCAGTGTACTGAGAAATGTCAAAATCACCTCGCCAGGTAAAGGCAAGTGTTTTTCCGTTATAGTCGGCACTATCTATGTTGTACAGACTTTCCTTCATCCTGGCGGTACGCCATAATGAAGAGGTGCGTAGTTTATATTGGAAAAGTAAACCTACCGTGTCAAATTCAGGATCAGAAAGAGCCACTCTAAGGAGAACTTCATTCGTTTGTGTTCCTGGAGGGGCCGCAAGCATAAATGACGTCGGTGTTTCATTATTGTCAACATGAAATGGATTAGTAGTAGCGCCGGTACCCATTCCGGGATCAAAAGGCGTCACTCGGAATAGAACGTTATAGTGATCTATTCCGGGGATATCATTTTTAGACAGCCATTTAATAGTACCGATGTAATTGGCAGGAGTTATGCTTGACACCGAACCGGCAGTGGTCGCGTTGTGCCAGGTGTTCTCCTTGTCAAGAGAATACTGACAGTTCAAAGTGACGGTTGAATTGTCCTTGTCATAAAGCGTATATGAAATAGCGACCGTGTCCCGCTGTTCGCCTGATACATTGCCGAGCATAATGACCGGCAAGCTGGAAGAATTATAAGGTACTTCAATAATTCGTTCTTTACCAAGGGCAAAGTCTATTGGTATTACTTTACAGAATAATGTGCCGGATATATCATATGCCGGGGGTTTGACGTCGTCATAGGTCATCCATTTGAATGAGCCGGAATATAAGGACGATGGTATGTCTACAATCGCACCGGAGGTTTTTGCCGGATACCAGTTTTTATTATCACTTGAAAAGGAAATGTCAAGATCGATCGTATCATTTTCAGTGTCGTTGATGGTATAGTTTATTTCGGTTGTATCGCTATACAGCGGTGAGGCTTTGATTAAAGAGATGTTTGGTATATAATTGTTATTGATTTCAAGGTCATACAGTATATCAAAGATACCTTCAAGAGTGGTATCGCTCACCCGCGCTCGTAGTGAAACAGAATAAAGGCGCTTGTAGGTGAAATCTTTTTTTGTGTCCCAGTAGAAATATTTATTGTATTCCCAATTTCCGATATTGGTAAGACCTCCTGAAACCGATGCTTTCTGCCATTGACCGCCGTGAACTTTATACTCAACACCCGAAATAGTAAGATAATCTAAATCAGGATCAGAAAGTCGATAATCAATCCGTGCAATGCCGCTCAGTATTGGTGAGGGTACGGAAAGCCGAATACTCGGATAGAACGTGTCATTCCTGCAGGCAAAGGTATCGGAAACAGATGTGGTCGAAAAGTTGCCGGTCTTGTCAAAGAGGGTATCTATAGTGACGTTATAGGGAATCCCCGGCAAGAGCGGTAAATCAGTCTCAGCATAATACCCGCACTCTCCCAGTCCAACATTACTACCGGTAACAATATCCACGGTCTGTATCTGCCGGAAACCTGAACCGTCAAATTTTAACGAATAGGGCGTTGATGCAACCTCGCTTGTATCGGTGGCAACACTGGTGATTGTGGTCCATTTTAATGAAGAAATAGATGAAGAAGGTATGTTGTCGCTGAATAGAGATGTGTTATTTTTCGAAATTACAACATTATCAAGATAATAGTTATCAAATCCCGATCCTGAACTATTTCTTTGAATAAACCGAACTTTGAAAGAAGGATGAAATGCATTGATAGCGGTAATTGAGTCCTTGAATTGTTTCCAGAGTCCTACATCTCCCGGTACTATTGTTCTTACCGATACCCAGGTATTGTTATTGTTGTAATAATCCACCTCGAGATTTTCCAGATTATCCGGCAGTTCAGGTCCGCCTTTGACTGCATAGGCAATAGTAATACCGGGACCGACACTGCTGTTCGGGTAAACCGCAGTGATCTTTCTGCCGAAATTCATGGTATATCGCAGCGTATCGAGTACTTTTGTCGAATCAATATCGTCAGGAAAATGGAGCAGGACTGTCTTTGTATTTGCGGTGCCGCACGCCCAGAAGAAAGAGGGGGAAGCGTTGTCAATCGTTATGCTTCCCGTTGGTGCGGCTAATCCGATTCGTCCGGTAGTGAGGTCCTGAGCCGCGACTTTAAGCAATATGTTGCTGCCGGTATACCCTGCAAGATCAGTCCCGGAATTCCAGGTAATAGTATCTTTTTTTGTTCCCGAATGGTTCGGGGTGATATCACTGGATCCTGTTAGCCAATGCGTACCTTTGTCAATTGAGTAAGCGAGTTCGAGTTTGTTTACATTGCCGGTTGCTGCGGTGTATGTGTACGCGCATGCTCCTGCACCGGTTATGGTTGAGTCTTGTGTAAATCCAAGGGAGTCTATTGCAGTTTTTGCAAAAAACTTGCTGAAATCATACAGGGTAAAATTCAGTAATGAAAATACCTCTGTTGAAACCGCAGTACCCGTATCAGCATCATAGGGGGTAAGCTTGAGAATGATTTTGTCACAATCGCGGACGCCCAGGTCATTCAATGATACCCATATAACCGTATCGAGTACCGAATTGTTTGACTGGAATATAGTATTCACAATGGCCGCAGGAAGCCAGGTGGAACCATTGTCTGAAGAATAGGAGACCGCAAGGGTGCACATATTGTTTTCCGCATCAGCCAGTTGGAAAGGGACCTTTACAGAGTCGGATACACTACCGGAAGGTGAGATCACCGATACAATAAGCGGGGCCTGATTCTGTGCGAAAAGGTGTGCTGTGCAGAAGAACAGTATAGAAAGCCATGTTCTCATATTCTAATTCTCCATATATGAAATTGGTATAGAGACGCTGGTAAGTTCAACGGCAACAGTATTGTTGTTAATGTCTTTCAGCCGGCCTTGTTCAAGAGATACTTTGCACGTACCGGGTTTTTTTGCGATAAAATATACCCGGATTACTTTTCCGGAACCGGGAAGGCCGTCAACCTCTCCGTTGGCAAATGCAAAATTAAAAGTGATTGAGTCGCTTGACGCATTAAAGTCGGAAAAGGAAATAAAATCACCATCACCGGAAAGAAAGTAGTACAAGGAATCCGTTACCGGATATACAATAGTATCGCAGACTACCAAGTTATTATCAAAATGAAGGCTTAGTTCACCGGCGAGTATGGAATCCGCAATATCATCCAGGTTAATATCAATATAAAAGCTGGAGTCAATCAGCGGGTTAATGAGAATATACGATGGTGAGAGTTGGACAGACTGGGTATCGTCCTCGATAGTAAAATAGTAATCGAGTGTGTCTGCGTAGCCGGCATTACCCGGATATCTTCCGATAATTGAAAGTTCCCATTTCTGCGTCCTGATGTTATCCGATAATCCACGGATGACAAGGGTGTCCCTGTTATCATCAAATGCAGAGTAAATAGTTGTTCCTGCATAGTCGGTTAATGCAATCCGATAGGCGAATTCGAGATTGCCGAGTTCGGCTGAAGGTTTAAAACAGACGACAATTGAATCACCACCCTGTATTCCCTGGGGAAATAGTATGTGTGATGAAACATCCGGTATTTCATCATAGGGTGATATTTCAAGATCAGCCTCTGTCGGGATTTTTGAACATCCGCTGAGCAAGCCATACAGGAACAGGATACTTATTACCGCGACTGTCTTGAAAATGAACTTCATATAATGCTGCTCCACAATATTTAACCTGATTAGTGCTTAGTACCTTACAGATTACTTTCTTGTTTTTTTAGAAAGGAATTTGATAAGGAACTTACTTGCGGGTTTATCCCGCGTTAGTATAAGAATTCGTCACTTGTTTCTTTGCATAAAGGAAATTTGTTTTATTGTATTTCCCTCTTTAAATTATTAGTGTTACGGTGTATATTCACTAGTCAAAATCCGGGTAGTCCTGTAAATCATGACTAATTCGGGTCAAAAATCGATTACTATATTTCGTTTCCCCGGTATCGGACTGACAGTGACTTTAGTATTCGGACCGATTGAAAAGAAAAAGGCGTCACCGATATTTGCCGCCCATACCACACCCAGGGTTGCCAGGGAAACAATGAATACGTTACTTGACGATTGCAAGCTGCTTAGTGCGTCCCTGCGTTTTTTATCATAATTTTTCCTGGCAAACTCATTCGGTTCGTTAAGATAATTATCATTATACTTGGTAAAATCATTTTTTGCTTGTATCATTGCAAGATACGCGATACCGGTAACGCATGCCGATACCCCTGAGACGGCCGGCCAGATCCACCATCGTTCACGTTCGGAATAATATTGTCCCAGGCCGGGAAGTGCAAGACTGCGAAGCAGTATCGGTTGACTGTCAAAAGGATACCAGGTAAAGATGTAGGCGGTATCGTTGTCTGCAACAGTAATAACTTTTCGTAACGGATTAAATCCGGGTTTGCGGAAAATGCATTCATAGGTGTTTTGACACGCCAGTTGCAGGGAATCCCTGCCAGTTGTCCAGGCAATATCTACCTGATCCCCGGTCTTGACATTCCTGATACTACCCTGGGCATACATGACTTTCGAAATAAGGGTAATAGTTGCAGTACGGGGTAAAAAACGAACCGTTATAACCGCCCGGTTCTTTTTTTTGTCAAGTGACAGTTTTGCTTTCATGTCGGTTGCTTCAAGTATGGAAGGAGGGCCGTATGGATTAGGGAAGTCAATAAGGAGTGAACCGGTTCGATACTGTTTCTGCGGTGTAACAACTAATGAATTAATGTCATAGCGGTTTAACGGCAGCTTAATCTTATTCTTACTCAAATCCCTTGGACTCTTTCTTGCATTGAGTGTCAGGGGAGAAGGCACCCCGGCAAAAGCTGAATCACATTGTATCAGCGTCGTCCATCCGACCGGCGCCAGCGATAGTTTCATTAGCAGGGCGCGGGATTCTGGTTTGTATTTTGAAACAATGTGTACGCCATGGGCTTTTGATGAGTCAATGAGTACGGTGTTGTTGTAAAATTGAATTTTAATCTTTGGTACTTGCTTGAACCCTGAATAATCAATGGCTACTATGATTAAACTGTCATAGGTTATAAAACTTATCAGGGTATCGTTGAAAGTATCTTTGCTCGTTGATACCAGTAATGTCTCATAGATATCTTTTCCTGAGATATTCATTACTATTTTGCATGTTTGTGAAAGAGAATCAGTTGATTCGTCAGGTTGGGCGAGCGAATCATTCCGGGTACTCGCCAATAGAGC
>JAUVGS010000100.1 GCA_030593665.1 Chitinivibrionales bacterium
ATGGTTAGCATAAGAGGTGTTAAGATTCTTCACCTTTGCTGTTTCCACATATCCCTTACGGCTCTCTGCAATCAAAAATGTATAAAACTTATTGGTATACATAACCAGCAATCCGTTGGAAATAACTCCTAACAGTATTACAAAAAAGACGGTTTCAGTGTTGAATTCCGTTCTGATTGAATAGGCTATAACATATGCAGGTGAGAAAAGAATGAAGTAGATACTACCTTTAATAATCTTTTTAAATGGGATGAGAAGTAATGAACCGATGTTTCTGGAATGCTCACTTCTATGAATTGGTGAGCGCTGTTTCCGCCGGATAAAACGCCACACCCCAAAGGTCTGGACACCATAATAGGTCAGAATCATCACCAGAACATATACAAGGATGAATTTGATATACATACCCAAAAGGTGAAGAAACCTTTTCCCGGTTAACTGCTCCGACACGTGTGATTTCTGAAGGCTCTCGCTGAATTTTTTCTCCCGGTAATAGATGATGTCATTCACTGTTTTACTGTTTGTATCATACTGTCCGGGATAATAAATATTCATCACATCTTTCAGAAGGGCTTTATGAAAAGGATCATTAAAATCAATAAACTCACAATTGACAAATTTACTGATCTTCGTCAGCTCTTCTTCTGCTGCATTCTTTTTATTCAAGTTCAGAATAAAAAGTATACAGATAAGGATGATACTGACAACAATGATGCCTAAGATATGTTCTATTAATTTTTGTGCCATATGTGCCTATTTAATAAAAACTCACTCTTTCTTTGTGATAATTATTTCCCCTGTCTGATATTCAACATTAAATGCCTTCCCCAGGAGCATATTTTCAATATCCTGAACCAGATAGTAGGTACTTTCCTCCAACTGTTCGGTATTTTTATATGGCCCGGTGATAGTACAATGAAACGTATTTTCATCAAACGAGTATCGCCATTGTGGAATAGATTTCCCCTGTTTTGTAATACTGTTAAAATGGTTAAAGTACTGCTGGTATGCTGTATTAGCTTTTTCAATTCGAGAAACAATCCGTTCTTTCAATACTGAATTAAGATTATACTCCCTCTTTTTAGAAACCGACCTTGCAATTTTCCAGCCATTCTTTGAGGAGAATGAACACCAGCCATACTGTGCAGATGTACCAATAGTTTTTACATAATGATATCCTTTATAGACAAACAACCGGATGCAACACTCATTTCTTTCAAGGTAAACACGCCTTCCTTTTGATGGATACTGTTTTGACAGCAATACAGCCTTTCGTTTGGTAATTTGAATGGTATCTCCAATAACGGTACATTTTTTTAAAATATGACTATAGAGATGCTTTTTATCTCCTATCAAATTGCCGTTATCATCTTTAAGGAAAAAAAAGGTTTTGCGATTATAACGAAACTTCAACGCTTCAGTGATCTCATCTCCCAGCGTTGCATCGGCATTGACAATCTGCAATGGAGAATAAGGGAGGAATCGATCTTTCGCTGATTCAGTAAGCGGCTGTTCATACTTATCGAGAATCGAAAAGATTTTTATATTCTCAACTACCAGAAAATCGGCTTTTTCTCCTGTAAAGCCATTGGTGAAATTAATAAGGGCCAGAAATAACGTGAGGTAAAGAGTATTACGGTTGTGGCGTATTGGATTACTGGCGTCACTTTCAAAACAAACACATGATCCGTTAAATAAAATACGTTTTTTATTCATAGGTAACTATACCAATCCTCCACCGCTTAAACCCCGCATTGCGGAGCACTGTCACTCCCTGGTTTTCAAGTATTAAATTGATAGACAGACGCTATTTCGTTATCCTCTCCCGCCACTTCTCTATCGTTGACAGTTGCGATGCGACACCATACAGATCGATACTCCCGGCATCAAACTGGGTACTAAAATAGGACAGAGAGGGCAGAGAAAACAGCCAGCTTGCCACGGCCATCTCCTGATCCAACTCATCGAGGTACTGGGCATAGGCCTGCTTATCCCCTATCTCATGCGTTGCCATAAAACTATAGACGTATTCAAGGAGGTTCACCATATTTTCCCGTTCCTCCGAATCCCTTGTCATATCAAGACGGAAGAAATTCTTCTCGGGTGTAAAGGAACGTTCGTCAATAACACGCTCGCCTTTATCGTTTATAATTGTTTTCAAATTAATCTTATGGGCCGCGAAGGTCGGCTCACGCAGAAACACATCATACAGATCAAACAGGAAATTGCTCCGGTACCCGCTGATCGGTACCAGGACCGCATCATAGTTACCATTTCTGATATCCGCATTCTGAACGGCTGTAACTTTCAACCGTCCCCGAAACAGTGCAGGATCATTTATAATTTCAACGATTTCAGACAATTCTTCACGAAATCCATAATTCAAACAGGTCTGTATACGCACCGTATCCGGTAATACCGACACGTCAGGCTGTCCATGTTCCACCAGCGGCATCACCACTTTCTCATCGACATAGTATGATGTCGTCGGGAACATGCTGTAGTTCAGATAATCCTCATAATTATCAACATTGCCTTTATAATCAGTGATATGCCGCTGCTGCTCGGTGCCGATCTTAAAGAAACGGTTTAGAATCTTCTTATTATCAACCAGTCGCCGCAATTCGAGTCTTTGTTCCAACGACAACCGCTCGAAATTATAGAACAACGCGAAGAAACAGGTGGCAATGCTTGACTTATAGAAAAAATCACTCGTATCCATGAGAATAGGTGAAACACTACCGAACGGGGTGCTGAGAAGCGTATTAATATTACGGTTCTTTATTTCCGTTGTATAGGTGCTGTTATCGATATAGGGCTTGAGTATTACATTTGTCAAGTTTGCGTCTCTCGCAAGGTTTTTATAAAAGTAGATAATATCCTCATACTCCCCGGCCATCATGTAGGGACCAGTACCATTTTTATACATAGGCGCATTTACTTCTGAATTAGCCGGTAACAATTTAAATGACAAGACTTCCTTAATATCTCCCTCTGTCCATATACGATCCTCCCTGAACTGGAAATGAATCTCATCATTTTCATCAGGACCGGTAAAATCAAAATCGGCAACTGCCTGAGATACCAGGATATAATCGGGTGACAAGCTGCCAAGCTTCTGTATACGCCTGAGTGTAAACTTCAAGTCTTTTGCGGCGAAAAAAACAGGTCCTTTATCAGTCACCGTGATTTTCTTCTTCTCCATCATCACATTAAAACTGGTATGCCATCTCTGACTCGGTTTCAGTCGAACAGTAACCACCATATCCTCGTCAATACCGATAAGCTCTCCCAGGCCGTCTTCATAGACAATACCACTGGGATTGGCCGACACATTAAACAATCCATCAAACAGGACTTCGTCAAGTTTATCCGCAATCGGTACTGCACTTGGGAAATGGGGATCTATTCTTGGTTTCTGGTGCGCGATATACGGAATAACAATTCTGTCCTGTAGATTTTTCATGAAGAAAAAGTAGTAGGAAACTCCTCCGCCACCGGCAATAATCAGGATAAGAAGGATAATAAGGAATTTTTTCATGCAGCGCTCCTAGGTAATAAATGAATTAAATATTGTCTTTCTTTGATTTCTGAATTCTGCTTAACACACCGTAATAATATTCCTTAGTGTTCTTGTTTAAAAATACTATGACGTATTATCGTCCTCGAAAAAAGAAGAGCCGAGGAGGAAGGCAAAGTGCCGGTGGCACTTGCTTTGACCGAGGACGAGAACGATAGAAAACGTCAACATATTTATGAACATGTGCACTTAGTTACAATCATGGTTTATTTTTAATGCTTCTTAATAATCGGTTTCTGTGCCATAACACTGAGTGTATGCACCTTATAAGAATTAAGTCTGAAATAAATATCCAGAAAATTATTCTTATCCTTTTGCATACGCACCGGTGTTACCTGGCATTCATAGTTATTTTTAGCTACCGGCGCGGAAATAGTAAACCGGCCCTCATTTTTCAATGGTTTTTTATTCAGTGTAATCTTTTCATACCACTGCTCTGATGCTGCATTTTTGGCAATGTATTGCGGCAGTTTAATATTTATATCGTACACGGGAAACTTTGCTTCCGTAGGAATGCGAATATTAAAACGGACAAGATACCGGTTCCGCCCCCTCTTATTATCTGTCAAGGGAATCGCATACACACGCCGATATTCCTTCGGTTTAACAATCCACTTCGATGACCACGGATTAACCTCTGCAACACGCCGTTTCGTTTTTTTGTCATCTCCCTTATAATGCTGCCCATGCACGACTACAGCACGAGCTTTCGCAACGCCATTATCATTCGGCTTTTTAACGAACTGATCAAAGAGAAGCTTGATTGCTTTTGCAGGGAATTCATTTTCTTTCATTTTTGCAAGATCCGCAACCAGTTCTTCCTTACGTTGAATCAACTCCCGCCGTGAACCGGTCGAAAATGTAACATTATACGCGGGAAGAAACACTGAATCTGCATAGAGCGAATCAATATCCTCCAGGGTTTCGAAATTTTCTTCGCAGAATTTATTTACGCGATACCGCGAAATCCGGTCAATCGTAACATATAGAGAATCTTCAAGATCCCTGACTGTCCGTTCTTTCAAAGGAAAGATTTTCGATGGATCAAGAAAGTTATTGTCGCGATAGAACCGTTCCAATCCGGATTCGGCCTGTGACCAGCGGTATTCCGTCAATGCATCCCGTATCTCCCGGCTCTGCTGCTGCACCGACAATTTATCAAGCTCCTTATACTTAAACATCAGGAATTCAAGATGCATATTCGGTTTTAACAGTGAAAGCATACCTTTATAATCGCTCTGGGCTTTAAAAACGTTAACCTGCGGAACCAACGCTTCAGCTTCCTGAAACCGGCCGACACTGCTTTCAATTTCAGTACTGAATTGTGCAACCGCTTCGTTAAGGGCAATGGTACATTTGTATCGCATATACAGGCCATGCTGCGCCAGCGGACCCGGTACGTCCTGCTGTATTTTCTTTGCCCGCGATACGACTTCGGGGAAAAATTGATTATCCGGCATGCCCTGTAAATCCTTTATCGCGGTAAAGATTTTTTTCAAATTTTCTCTACCTGCAAAAAGGGCATTGCTCTTTTTATCAAAATCATTTATATAGTTTGACAGATTAGTAAACATGTTCGGCGCTGCCACACCAGAGGTTTTATACAAGATACCGATCCGGTTAAATTCTTTAAGCATGTACAGTTTCTGATCAAACGGAGCTTCATCCGCCTTACCGGATAACCGCTGCTCATAAAAGGGAATGACCTCATCAAGGCGTTTCTGCAATACGGTCTGGGCTTCCTTTACAACATTTGGAGCCAGATTCTTACGTGAGAAATACTTGATAAAATCCTCTACATAGCCGATAAAGGCAGCAGGATTACCAACTGTTTTCTGTTCTTTATTAAAAAAATCCAGGGTAGCATAATAATTTTTCTGGAAAGCGATCTCCTCTTCCAACTTGCCTTTTAATTTTTTAAAATCTAAATATGCCTTATCCGATGAATTGATAATATTTGATGGGAAAATACTCTCAATTGCCAGAAGCTGTTTGAGGACCTGTTCTACAGCTTCAGTGTGTTTTACGACCTTCCCCATGGCACTGGAAAAATTAAATCCCTTTAAGCTCAAACCCTTTCCAATTGAATTGTAGGTCTTACGGTCGATACTATTCTTTGCCAGTATATCCTTGAATTCAGAACTCTTATTCTCATATTTAAACCGCCACTGCGGCGCATAGCGGTAATTCATTGTGAGGATAAGGTCAGCATTTACATGATCGATAAGCCAGTAGTACATCGGTGCGCTATTATCGATAGGATACACATTCATGGTATCAATATCAGCAAACTCATCCGTTATTTTATCACCGTATGACTTTTCCTTGATAAGTTTATTGGTTAAAAAACTGGTATAGGTATTCTGTTTGGGTACCGTTAATACAAGATAGAAATTCTTATCGCTCGGAGCAGGAAACGTGATGTAATATTTTTTCCCCTGCTTAAGCTCGAAATCCTTTTTCTTATCCTTTAGTTCAATATACCCACTCTCTGCCGAAGACAATAACGGTTCCGGTTTAAGCAGTTTATAGTTCGCACAACTAACCAATAAAAGCAACAACGCTACAACTGACAGGATTCTAACGCGCATCATTCCCCCTTCGTGGTGAAATAATAAAAGGATAAGCTAAAATATGGTTTAATAAATATATATAATTAGTATCTGTTAAATATAGCTTGTTTTGAATGTCATTCCCGAATGTTTTTATCGGGACCGCGAAGCAGAGGCGAGTAAGCCCACTTGCAACCCGGGAGCCAATCCAGCTTTTTGATGCGTTTAAGGGCATGGATTTGCTCCAGGGCTACCATGCAGTCGTAATCGCAGCTACTGCGCGGTCCCGCTTAAAGCATGCGCGGTGTAATCCTCCGCAAGGGGGAAATGACGGCCATTTGTCAATACTTAACAGAAACTAATTAATCCCCATATACATAAGTAACGGTAAAAGATATTACTAAATCTTTTACTTGGTATCTGTTTAATAGAGGTCTGTTTTAAAATGATTGAAAGAAAATATAACATGTTATAAAAATGTCACACTGAGCGAGACTGTCCTGTGCCCTTAGTCAAGCTCAGGATAAACTACAGTTGAGTTGAAGGGAAGGGTAACACCTTAGTATTACGCAAGCTAGGGTAGATGATTTATTACACCATACAGGAAGTTATTTCTTACTCTTACAATTATGCAATAACTCTAATTACAAAAATCATTAATTCGATAAAACAAACGACTGTGAAATCTTCGTATCAGCCACCTGAATCTGAAAAACATAGCACCCTGAACTAACCGGTTGTGATCCATTGTTTAACCCATTCCAGACTATACTGCCAACACTGGTTCTTATTAATAACGTTTTTACCAGTTTACCGTTCATATCGTATACCGCAGCGTTATCGATACTTTTTAGTTTACCACAATTAATCCTAATCCCTCTGCCGAAAGACACTATTGAAATTTGTGTATTAACATTATGGTAATTATTAATAATATCCGTAGAACCGCAATCAAGTTCTACGTTAGCTATCGTAGCTTTCCCATTCTGTACGCTGATATTACTAACAGTTTTAGGATCACATCCTTCACATGAGAAAGTCACATCGTAAGTACCCTGATATATCGGGCGGTAATAATTTCCATGTCCGCCGGATGAATCGGCATA
>JAUVGS010000078.1 GCA_030593665.1 Chitinivibrionales bacterium
CCAATATGCTCACGGCCAGGAATATATCATCTATGGAAAAAAATACCAGGGCGTAATTCATCGCGATTTAAAACCCAGTAATATCATGCTCTGTAAAGACGGGATAGTCAAACTCATGGACTTTGGTATTGCCCGGCCAACTGACGCATCATTCCACACCATGGATGGGACTGTCGTAGGAACGATACATTATCTTCCGCCTGAACAACTGAAAGGAGAAGACCTTGACGTACGTACAGATATTTATGCTCTCACAGCTACTTTCTATGAGATAATGACGGGATTCAGGGCATTCCCCGAGAATAACCTTTCGAAATTAATGGCAGAAAAATCATATAATTACTACAAACCTCTCACCGAATTTGATATTAAAATACCGGGTGAATTAAAACATATTATTCATAAATGTATGCACCATAATCCTGAAAAACGGCTCCCCACTGTTGAAGCCCTTCTTAAAAAACTCGAGAAAATTCATCATAGTATGACCAAAGAATCCCCACGACAGGTAATAAAAAATCTTGTTAATTCTCGTTCCTATGAGAAAATAGTTATAACACCACGGAGCCATATCTTTCGTAATAGCGTTATAGCAGCTTGTATTATACTGGGCATTAGCATCTCAATACCTATAATAGGACGAGTGGCAAAGTTTGTACAAATAAGAATGTCAACACAATCAACATCTTCTGATAAAAACAAAGAAGGCCGGGACAAGGATGCTCTGGCAGAGTACCGGAATCAGATTGACGAAGCTAATAAAGTCGTAATAGGGAAAAAGAGAATTGAAATTGCCTCAAAAACAGTCACCCGGCCCACGTCTCAAATTAATGATAAAATTGGAAAAACAAACAAAAATGTTAAAAAAATAGAAAAAAAAACATTCATCGACTCATTGCTGGAAACCTATGGAACTAACGACCTCCTGGAAGTAATGGCCAAGGCAAACAGATCAAAAAACTTTTCTGACATTTTAAGAATTTATACTGAACTCCTCCCTGATAATGCAAAAACGATTAAAAATACTCTCTTATATAGATTACATGCCCTGGCCGGGTTAAAAAAACAAAAAAAACTTAAAACTTTTTTATCCACCCATTCTATCGAAGACGGTGAATATTTCCTTGAAAAAGCTAAATCAGCCTTTGAAATAAAAAGTCTTAATGAAACAGAAAAATATTTAACACTTTCATTGAGAACACCATCTGAATATATGGATAGAAACACACTAAAACAGGAGGTATGCTATTATCGGGCTCTCTGTTCAACAGAGCGATTCGATACTGATCCTTCTGAGGAAAATTATAAAAATACTCTCGGCACCTGGCACCAACTCAAAACAGAAATGAAGAATGATCAGCGCCATTTTTATTATAAAAAGGCAATCTCAGAAATGCAGAGGATTGGAACAAAATATAGAGAAAGTAAAGGATAAAAATGAATCTTCACGCACATCAATCTTTGCTGAATATAGCAATTATATATGTTCTCATTATTCCCCTTACCATTGTAGGACAGGAAAGAAAAACTATTTCCGGCGCTTTGGATACGTTAGGCGGACCACTGCCGAAAATTCTTAAAGCGCAGGCAAAACCATACTATGTTATAGCAGATATTGAGGTCCCGGCAAATAGAGTGGTAACTATTGAACCCGGCGTGGTGATACTGTTTAAGAATTTTACCGGTTTGCATGTTTCAGGACGACTGATGGCCCAGGGGACTAAAACAAATCCGATTATTTTTACCTCAGAAAATGATAAAATCTATAATCCCGGCGGAGCACTCATGGCCAACCCCTATGACTGGAACGGTATCTATATCCATGATGATGCTTTCGGGACAATGTTAAGCCACTGTACTGTTGCGTATTCTGTATATGGCATTATTTCCGATACAAAATACATTAAACTCGATCCGGTCACCTTTAAAGAAAATGGGAAAAGTAACCTGACCATTGAGGGAACTAAGCATACGGTTACCAGCGCACCCTACAAATATATTTTAACAACAAAAGACGCCACAAAAGATGGAATACCCTATGAGATACTTAAGGATCCCCTTACGCCCAGACGCAATATTTTACGATATACCGGTATAGCTGCTGCGATCAGCGGGCTAGGTGTTGGTATTTACTACGCGACTAAATTCAGTGATTCATGGCAAAAATGGAAGGACGTAAATGATCCTAACCAAAGCGAGAAAATTCTGCAGGAACATAAAGACCCGAGTTATTATGATACTACACGTGATCGTAAATCTAAAGACCTTTTATACATGTGCCTGGGTATGGGCGCCGGAATAATCGGTGCAGCCGGCTTTACCATTTCCTTTACTTTCTAAACAGTACCGAACGGAAAGAGATGAATAAAAATCTTTTAATAACTCTGATTCCCCTCTCTCTTATGGTATTCTGTGTGAATGAATACAACCCATTTGACGACATGGAGAATGTAAAAATTATTATCAGTAATAATCCTTTTTCAAGTAACGATTCTGTGAAACTGTTTAGCAAAGAGGAATTAACAGTATCACTGGTACTCAAAGAACACATTGATTCTTTGAAAGTCAACTCACCCAAAAACCGGTTATGGACAACTATTGTTATACCCGCAGGTAGTATTCCCGGTGATAAGTACACACTAAATTTTTCATTTAAAGATACAGGAAAAGAAATAATCTCCCTGGACGTATATCGGGATAATAACACACTTTTCACTCAGGAAGTATCTTGTTATATTTACTCCCCGCTATACCAGAAACCTATTAAGAAATCCATTGATGATTCCATTGAACTCTCTACTCTACCGGTCGATGATGATAACATCACCTATTGCTGGGATTTTGGATTCAAACAGATTGAATCTTTTTCAACACCGACGAAAAAATGCCTTCTCTCAAATACAAGTGACGATTCAATCGGCTGGCTCTGGGTTATTGATAGTAGTGGAAATACCTCACCTAAAACACCCTTTCAATTTCTACTATTCGACATAACCGCACCGCGTATAATCTGTTTAAATGATTCCTGCGATACAATCGCTAAATCGATACGCACCGGAGATACCGGAAAATTCGCGGTTACATTTTCTATTAGTGACAGAGGCGGCAATCCCGTAAATAATGCATCTATCAATGGAAATCCCTTTGGGAAGATACTTAATCAGAATATATACACACACATTCTTGATTCGATTGGAAACTATACGAAACAAGATCCATATTCTGTGGTTATTTTTGCTGAAGATTTTGAAAGTGTTCCCAATGAGGTTCAGGAAACATATCGGGTGTGGTATGACAGTACTATACCTCCCACTCATCAAACTCTCATTATAATTAAGACTGACACGGATTCTTTCACCACGACCGATTTCCATGTTTTCGGTGAAGTCATTAATTTTGAGAAACAACCGGTACTACTGAAAATTAGTCTCAATACCGTTTCAATTCAGAATTCTATCTCTATCCCGGACGGCAACGGGGAATGGGCATGGAAGATTACCCTGAAAGAAAAAATAAAAAATCTTATCGAGATTACTGCCCAGGATACCAATAATCTGCTTCTGGCCAAGGAAAATATTATTGTATATTATGAACCGAATTTTGAAGATACTGAACCACCGGAAATACTGGCAGTGACCGTTGAAGGGCAGAGTGATCTCTCAAAAATAATTAGCAACAATTTCCCCAAAGTTTCAGTAACCGTTTCTGATAAAAAGAGTCCGATAAAGGAAGTAACCATTGAAGGAGCCCAGGCTGTAACAGATACCTTCGGGCATGTATGGAGCAGCAGGATTCTTCTGGAAAACCACGTAGAAACAATTGATATCACCTGCAAAGACAAGGCGGGTAACAAAACTGACACAGTAGTTACTCTACTCTATAATACGTTACCGTTTCTTACATCCGATTTATCCTACCCACAAAACTTGAAAACAGACACCCTGTATATTGACACAATCGAAATCGAGGATGGGGAATCCGATTCTATTACCGTATCGATTTCTAACCCGTTACCGGGTTTGTCTCTGAGTACCGTTACCAACAACAGATGCATACTGACCTGGAATACCAACAATCTAAATCCGGGGAATACCGATACTATCCATCTGAACCTGCGAGATACCATGCAGGATACTACCTATACCTGGGGTTTTAAAATACTTGACACACTTGAAACGTACCCACCGGTCAAATTTAAAACGACCGGGAATCATTTTCCTGATTTGGAAGTGGGCCAGGGAATTTTTTCTTTAACCCTGGCGGTTGTGGATACTACCGGGAAAAAACCCTTACGTTACACTGTCTACATCCAGGATTTAAAAACGTACCTGCTTAACAATGACCCGGACAGTACTATACTCTGGAACATAACAAATAGCCAGATCGGCAGACACCAATTGATAGTATCGGTGAGCGACGATCTGGGCACCAGCGACACCATTTTCCCGCTTGTTACCGTTGTCCCTGAAAATAGTGACCAGTGCACCCTGTCGGTCGCTACCGTGGACACATCCATTCATATTGACTTTTCAACCAATACGCTTGACCTCTCAGCAGTGTTTGATACGGTAACACTGATCTATACCATTCATGATTCCGACCATCCGATAACCGAACATCATACCGTCACCAAAAAAATGGGTAATCTAACGACTACGTTTGATCCCGACACCGGTTTCTTTACAATAGCGATTACACCTAAAACCAACGTTGACCCTGACACGCTACTGGTAACGGTTGTTGACAGTACGGGAACCCCTTTCGCGCTGCCGTTATATATCATCTATCCCACAGTAATGACGCCCGATGAAGTAGATAGTTTAGCGTATTGGTTTGACACGACAGAACCTGATACGGTACCTATAAAAAACGGAACATCATCTACTCCCGATACTTCCGTCTATTATTGGAAAAACAGGCGTGTTATTATAGATAAAACAGAAAATTATTCAGCGGATACGTATAATAGTACTTCAAACAAGTAATATGAGAAGTGATTATGAAAATTAATAAAATATCTGCAGTAAGCACGTCCTTTCTTCTGGTATTTATTTTCTGCATAAACGAATACAATCCATTCAATGATCTCTCCAAAGCAAAAGTAATCGTAGAATCAAA
Organism: Chitinivibrionales bacterium; assembly: GCA_030593665.1. The sequence continues at coordinate 5,119 of JAUVGS010000078.1, forward strand.
GACTTTTGCCAATGGCGATCACATCTCACTTTTCAGCGCTGAAACACTTGTTGTCACTCCACTTGTCGATAATAATATCGATTCCTTTTCAATCACCGCCGAAGATAATCGTCACTGGCCAATGGGATACACAACCATTGTCAATGAAGGGTCGCTTGCCGAATCGTATACTTTCGTTGTATCATTTTCAGATACCGGCGCCAAAGAGATTATAGTAACGACATTCAGACGTGATACCGTTCCCTCCATTGAAAAATATCAGGTCTATGTGTATTCTCCGCTCAAGCAGGCTGCTATTACAGGTTATAACAATGTCTCATTTACTTTGGAAACACCGCCCGTACAGGACGATGTTAATGTTTTCTACAACTGGAAATTGGGGAATGCCGCACCGATAATCTCCCAAAGCTGCTCACTTGACACATTTATAACTATACCTGTCACTGACACAGTCGGACAGCTCTGGGTTACCGACTGGGACGGTACCAACAGCTCCCCCACGGCACTATTTACCGTTCTGCTCAATGACACTATTAAACCAACGATTCGTTGTATCAGTCCGGGATTTGAAGGCGACACTATTATTATAACCGGTGATTCAATTTTTGAATTTAAAGTAACTGTATATGACCAGCATTCCCCATCTATTGTTGGCGTTGACTCGGTTGCAATTAATGGCAGTCCGTTCGAAATGCCCTACCCCAATGACAATATCTACGTCCAGTTTTTTAAAAAGATGTATCTGGTCCAGGATTCATTTATGACAGTAATAGTCAGTGCGGTGGATAATAAACATTTTTCCAATTCAGCGCAGAAAACGTTTTACCTTAAATTCAATCCGGATAGTGCTCAAACAGAAGGCGTTGGTATTTATGTAGATAACATTAATGAAACCGGTCAATCAGCGGATTCGAATTATACCATTAAAGGAAATGTCATTAATACTTTTAAAAATCCCGTGTATCTGAATATTAAAGTTAATGAGACGTCCTACGCAAAAACGTACACTATTCCCTCTATGAGTGGTGATTCATGGTACTGGCTCCTTGCTCTTAATGACAGTACTAACAATGTTATCATATTTGCGCTCGATGCAAAAAAAGACACTGTTGAAAAGAAAAAAATCATTATTTATTTTAATCCCGATTTTAAGGATTCAATACCGCCGGTCATATCAGAAATATATGTCAACGATATCCTTTCTACCGGCGACACTGTTTTCGTGGAGCAAAAACAGACCGTCATCCGGGTGATGGCACTTGATGTCCACTCAGAAATTAAGAATGTTATAATCGGTGGTATCACTGCTGCAATGAACCCTGACAGTATTAACTTTACGGCAACCGTTTCAGCGCTGCATCCGCCGCAAAACCCGCAAATCGTAATCAAAGCTGAGGATATACACGGAAATATAGATACTGCAACTATAAAAGTTATTAAGAATACTCTTCCTCGCGTCATAAGAGACTCATTACAACATTCAGTCTTGAAAGTAGGTTCCATCTGTTCAGACACTATTGTTGCAAAGGATGCGGAACCGGATGACCTAGAATTCATATTCCTGAATAATACTCTCTGGACCGTTGACTCCAACAGGATCTCATATACGCCCGCGAAAGAACACATCGGTAAAGACAGCATTTTATTCAGAATTTCCGACGGTTATGATACAACAGATATACATACCTGGACCTATGAAGTTATAGACACGGTAACTGTTGATTCAGTAAAGTTCTCATCCGATCTACAGAATCAGCTCCCGGACTGGATGATTGCCGGTGCAGATTCGTTTTCTCTCAAGCTTACTGTTATAACCGGCACACCCCCATTCCATTACACAGCGGAAATAACAACTCTTGATATTGTATTTCTTGATAGCACAACCACAGATACGTTCTCATGGGCTCCGGATTTAAATGATACCGGTGCACATATTCTGAAATGCATAGTTACAGATTCAGGTAACACAAAAGATTTGTTTATTCACACCTTTACTGTGTTGCCGCCTAACAGTGACTCAGTATCTCTTGAATTTAGCGTCGTTCCCGAAACAATTTTAAGTGGAGATACAATTGACCTTCGCAACTATGATACCGCACTGGTAACCTTTACTGTAAAGGATAATGATAATCCTTTGACTGAAACACACACGGTAACAATTACTTCATCAGATGGTAGCTCAACATTTCCTCTTGACAGTTTAAATGACAGCCTCCAGTTTACGCTTACAATCGAACCTGAAAAGAACAAGGAGGATGAACAGATTCTGGTAGAAGTGGTGGATAGTGATACCAATAAAGCACAAAAGATTCTGAATGTGATATATCCAAAGTATTACGAACCACATGAAATAGCAAACTTGAAATATTGGTATGATGCGAATGACGACACAACCGTATTGGATATCGGCGGTGCACAATGCAGTAACGGTGACCCGGTTGCTACCTGGACAAATAAAGCGCCTGGAGGGAAACCCCTCATACAAGGCAGCCAATCATTATGTCCGCAATACAGCATTGATTCTATCTCTTCTGTCGCATTTGTAAGATCAAAAACAAATAATATGCAAACAGATACTGAAGGGGATTGGGCTTCAAGTTCCTTTTATCTTTTCATCGTAGCTAAATCAACCCGGAATGCCCAGGACAGCATATACACCCTTTTATCATCAAGCAGTTTGAACGCTTCTTTTAATCTTGGCGTATTACAAGGGAATGTAGGAATTTTTAGTACTGATGGTTCAAGTGTCACCGGCTCCAGTTTCAGTAATACATTACCGGTACTTGAAGATTCATTATATATCTTCACCTATTTTGTAACATCTTCCCGTGCAGATTTTACCGTTGGATTGAACGGTAAATTTGATAATTCCTTACAAACTGAAAAAGACA
>JAUVGS010000469.1 GCA_030593665.1 Chitinivibrionales bacterium
AGGTGCGATATCCGGACTCCACCGATACTCTCTTGGTGGAAAAACCGCACTCCCCTGCGCACTTGCAGCATTGGCAGCAGGATTATTCGCCGGATATCTTAATAATCGAAACGATAAAAAATTCATTTGATTAACCCGCGCTGTTGTATTCACTGTTTTTATTGAAGCCTTTCATTCGGTGCTGATCATTCTTCTTCATGGAAATATGAAACTGGCAATAGCTTCACAAAGTATAACCATGCCGGTCCGCATGATTGTTGAAGGCATTGGTATAGCACTCTTTGCTTTTATTATTGACGATCTTGTTCGTAATAGAAAAATACGGGAGGATAAGCAGAAAGTAGAACAGGAACTCCGGATTGCACGCACCATCCAGATGACAATGGTTCCGACGCTCTTTCCACCGTTGCCCGACTGGCCGAAAGTAGCACTCTACGGCACTATCGAGCCGGCACGGGAAGTATCGGGAGATTTTTTCGACTTCTTCCCGCTGGGACCGAATAAAATCTGTTTCTCAGTAGGTGATGTTTCCGATAAAGGGGTACCGGCGTCACTCTTTATGGCTGTGACAAAAACACTCATTAAGGCAAAGAGTGATATGCAAGCCACACCGTCTGAAATTTTAACCCGTGTCAATAAAGAATTGTGTGAGAGCAACGACGCATTGATGTTTGTGACACTATTCTGCGGTGTCTATGATATCACAAACCGCGAACTCCAATACTGTAATGCCGGGCATAATCCACCATTTATTTTTACGGCAGAAAAAAAGGTCACTACCCTGCCGGAAAAATGCGGCATGGCACTGGGCGTTATGGAGGATGCATCATTCAGCACCAAATCCGTCCGATTACCAAAGGATGATATGCTCCTGGTGTATACCGATGGATTTACTGAAGCCCAGAATGCCGCAGGTACCATGCTGGGTGAAGATGAAGCTGTTGATATTATACGATTGCATGCCACTGCTGATGTTAAAGAGACGGTTGAAGAGATAATCGAAGTAGTTAATAAATATCAGCGCGGTATTAATCAGTACGACGATATAACCTTATTGGCACTCAAAGCACTATAAACGTAACCGTTCACGGCTTGAAATTAGAAACTATAAACGGAAGATAGGAAGTTTAAACGAATAGTAGGAAATTTATTTCCACTATGAGTTATGCTTTAGCACACTTTCAACTTGAGTTATACCCCTAACGCAGATAAACTGCAAGTAAGTACCTTCACGAAATAATTTTCTGCCAGGAAATGGAAGAAAATTATTTCTAAGGTACTAAAGTGGCACCTTGTACACTTTTTGTGTAGAAATTGGAAAGAACGTAAAACCTGGTCTGAAATTGTACACATTTACAAATAGCACAAAAGTATGAATACCGAATTTCCAATTTCCAATTTCAGACATCCGATTATGAAAGTTATAAAACAGACATTAATATGGCAGAGCATATTTCTCATTAGCGGAATGACCTTATGTACACTGATTCTACTCGGTGTACTGACCTATTTTAATTTTGAGAAACGATGTAAAGAGCTTCGCAGCAGTGCATACTGTGCGCTTGCCCATGATATTGCAGCATCAATTGAAAAGGGATTGGGCCTTGGATTACGCTGCGACGAATTACGTACTATTCCTGAAATTTTACAGAGAAGCAAGGGTGACGATTCGGACATCATTGCTATTTCAGTGTTGAATTCTGCCGGTGATCTTTTTTTTTCCACCGACTCAGTAACCGCTTCGACACTAACACCTTCTGAGGATATTATTAACACCCCGTACAGCACACCCGAGGTGCGCACTTTGTCAAAAGACAAGGCAGCGATGTTTCTGCCGTTATTAAACAGCTTCAATATTCGAGAAGGAATTCTCATGCTCGTCTATAAAGCTCTTGACAACGAGAAAATGCGGCAGGTAAAACATTCACTTATTCTTACTATTGCGGTTATATTTCTGATTATTACCATCGTGGTGAGTGTTCTCATCCGTCCGGTTCTTCGCCCGGTAAAAGCCACTATGGAAGGTATGACTGCCGCAATCAAAGAAGGTAGAGCTGAAAACCAGCAGGATAGTATAGATGTAATCGCTTTCAGGAAACAGAGTGAGGAACTGATTACGGAAATGAACGCTCTGGTACACGATCATATAACTAAATAAAGAATAAGGTATGTCACATGCAGAAATCCTTCGATACAGTCCGACTCGCTCTTAAATTTATCGCTCTTTCTGCAGGTGTTATTATCATTGCCGGAATGCTTTTCTCCTGGCGAACCATGCACAGTTTTGAACAGGTGCTGCGCCCGCAGATAGATAAAAAAGCTGAGATACTTACCACCTCTATCCATGACCTTATCAGTCTGGCACTCTCGCACGATTTTCCCCTGAGGAAACTGCATGGACTCGAAGAATATTTTGATGAACTGCGGGAGAAGAATCCGGAAATCCGATACATCGCTTTACGTGACATGACAGGTAACCTGCTCTGTCTGAGCGGCACCTCAGATGAAGAATTGGAAATGATTCTGTCACAAAGTTTATTC
>JAUVGS010000377.1 GCA_030593665.1 Chitinivibrionales bacterium
TAATCCAACGGACTATTGTAACAATAGTTTTCACTCAGTGGTACCATTGCATTTTTGCGTCTGCATCATTAATTAATAGGACTAAACCACTACTTCGAGTAGTGGTACAGTAACTAGGCTCTGCCGTCCAAGTAATTATTCATTAACTTCCCTGCGAAGCGGGAAGTATACTAAGTACCTCCCTGGAAGGTTCGCAAGGAGGTACAGAATGGTAAGAACTTTTAAGAAAATATCACATTCCCTATATGAACACAAATATCATATAATTTTCTGTCCAAAATATCGGTATCGGATATTGAAAGGAGAAGTAGGAGATTTTGCCAAGCGCCAGATTTATAAATTGTTAGGTCAAAAAGATTATGTTGAAGTTGTTGAATTGAATATTCAAGCAGAACATATCCATTTGTTATTAGATGTACCACCGAAATATTCAATTTCGAACTTGATGGGCTTTCTCAAAGGTAGGCTTGCCTCTAATATGTTTCGGCACTATGATCGGTTAGGCAAAAAACTTTGGGGACGGCATTTATGGTCTCGCGGTTATTGTTCAAGCACAGTAGGTTTGGATGAAGAGCGAATCCGCAAATATGTACGATGGCAAGAAAAACAAGTTAAAAATAGCGCGCCTTCCAGGCGCTTATATCATGCCACCGCTTCAAGCGGTGGTTGTTGACTAAGGTAGGATATTTGCAACTAATGCAGTCAGTTTTTAAATGAGTCTCTAGCCTCAGCACCACACATCCACCGCTCGAACTCTTCAGCATCCTCCGCACCTTCCTTCGGCGCCCAGGCCGCAAAATCATCTTCCGGCGGTTTTGTATACGGTCCCGGTTTGATTTCCATCATGATAGTTTCAGGCTCTTTGATAATAATAGTATGATAGCATTTTGGCGGGAATTCGATAATACGTGCGCCTTCATTTGTATTCAGCTCAACACGTTCGGTAACGGTACCGTTTTCATCAAACATCAGAGCTGCTGAAGCTCCCTGAAGCAGAACAAAAATTTCCCACTTGTCCTCATGAATATGGGGGCGGATATACGTCCCCGGTTCAAAAGCGATACAAAGGCGCTGTACAGGGTCGGATAGCTCTTCATGCACATTAAAATGGGTCCTCCGACGCGGAGAATCCTGAGCCTTTATTATCAATTCGTCAATAACAGTTTTATCTACTTTTTTCATATGCATGCACCTTATATTATAAAGGAATAAATCTATGGGTAAACAGGGTCTTACCTTTCTGAATAGCTAAAATAAATACTTTCTTTGCCAATATATGTACGATTATTACATAGTACCCTGAAATGAAAAATATTTTCTACTACGGAGTATTACTAAGAGGAAGAGAATAGTATTATTAACGTCGATGATATCCCCTTATAAAAAATTGTTACAAACTCATCGTTTTTCTCGCCCAATCCAGAAATTTCTTAACAGTAACCATTCTCATTTCCGGAATTCTCTGGGTATCTTCACTATTTAACAACAGAAAATCTCCGCGTACACATGGTTTTACCCGCAGTTACCACCAGCATATATATCCCGGCAGAAACATTCTTATTGCGGGAGCGGTAATGCCAGACATATTTGTTACGTTTAAAAAACAGTGAGTCTTTGGAATGTACCAGTTGTCCCTTGAGTGAATATATCTGTAACCGGGCACCCGCCCCCTTGGGCCCTTGCCATAAAAACACTATCCGGCCACGATTATAGTTTGGCAATATTGTTACCAGCGGCTTCCCCATTTCTTTCTCCAAACCGGAAATAATCGGCACAATAACATCACCGCTGTCATTAAGAAAGGCCACATTATCGATTTGAATCTCACCTTTACCCTCAGCTTCGATGCGAAAGTGAAGTTCCTTGATATCCTCTGCCAGAAGCTTTTCCACAAGCTGGCCCCATCCTGCCTGTTTACAATCCTTCCATTGAAACTGCAAATAGCGCCATTCACCATTAGTAGCCGGGCAGACATAATGGAAATCATCGTAATCGGTTACCTGTTCACTGGGGATATTGACAATTAATCGCCCCTTTGGGCCTGAATGGGTAAATGAATACCTGAAATAAATGCCCTTGATCCTCGATTTATTGGCTGTCATATACGATGCATCCATCTGCAATCCAATGAAACAGAAATTATCATAGCTCATATCAGCAGGTTGATCAATTTCAAAGTCTGCATAGAGGTAATTCTCTGACGGCCCTGAACTTTTAATCGTCATATAGATCAATGAGCTGTCAGCATTTTGCACATGGGTAAACCACTGCTTCTGTGACGGCAATGCGCATACCATATTACTGTCATTAAAATCATCAATGAGGGTAGTGGGTTTCATGGTGCCTGACATCTCAAAGGCAATACTGTCATAGCTTTTCTGCCCGGCGCCGTTTTCAGCACACAGATAGAGCACATGACTCCCGTTTGACAATTGTGATCCGTCAACTGAGAACAAACAGCTTTCATACGTGCCATTGCAGGAGTCATCAAGTGGCGGGATACGTACCAGGGTATCTTTCTTGTCAACACCATAATACATACCTCCAATGATATCAAGGTTATCAACAGCAGTAAACCATGCTTTCAGGGTATCCTTACCCGGACTCATATCCGTTGATTGCGCACCCGTATGAAAAATGGCCGGTGCACTGTTACCGGAGGTTTTATCATTATAATACAGCACAGTGATTGAATAGGACGGCAATGAAAATGGGTCGGTGTAATTCTGATCGACCCGAAAGGAGCTCGGGCCGCAGTTGGGCATTGCATACGCCTCAGCATCATTACCCTGCCATCCGAACTCACGGGAACCCCAGGAGATAACATCGATGTTTTTAAATGCCCATATCCCGATAACGTTGTTTTCGACATCGAGGGTACTGTTGGTCGTGTTGATCAGTAACACGCGAAATGATTTACTGTCCAGCATACCATAAGCACGAAGCCCTGAACTCTTATCATAGGTTCCTTTTACAAAGTGCTGCACCGAATCATTCTGCTGAATCCAGAGAGCCTGCGGTAAATAGGTTCCCCAGAAAGCGGCTGATGGCGACTGATTAAACGAGGAATAAAAAGCACCGCTCACAGGATTAAATAACGAAAGCGAACCAAAGGTGCCGTCAGGCCCTTGAGAAAATCCTTCATAA
>JAUVGS010000151.1 GCA_030593665.1 Chitinivibrionales bacterium
GTTGTTGAGTTTTATCATCGTGAAAAGGTGAAGACAAGGCTTTTAACATTATCCGATCCTTTTGGTGAAACAACTGTTTTACGTGAAACGGCATTGAAATCGGTTATGGATGAAATGATGGATGCTGGATATGAGATAACCGATGAAAACGATACTACCCTCGCCACGATTCTCAAACCGTCAATAAAACCGGGTGAGGTAAAATCGGCGCTTGAACTGCTGATGCAATTAGGGCTTGTCACTAAAACAAAAAAAGGTTTCTATAAACGCACAGACGCGGTGATCACATCAGGTTCCTCGGCAGTCAGGCCCTTTGCAATCCGGCAGTTTCAACTGGCGACCATGAATCTGGCGAAAAATGCACCCGATCGATTCCCGCAGGAGAAGCGTGAACTCTCTTCCGTTACTATGAGCATCGACAGTAATGCGTATGCTTTGATACGGAAAAAACTGGCAAAGGTCCGCTCAGAAATAATGGAAATTGCCCGATCGGTACAAAACCCCAGGGAAGTCTATCAAATGAATATGCAACTTTTCCCTCTCTCGAAGGAAAAAGAGGAGTCTGAGTCATGATTAAAAATTTTGTTTATATCGCACTTGTTGGATTTACACTCTGGTTATCGGGAGGATGCGGAACCGGACCGGTCGTTGATACCGGAGGCGCTTCAGAAACAGTGTCAATTATTATTACAGACACTGCGTTTTATGGAAAAACATCAATCATCGATGATGAAGGCGTCGTATCGGTTAATTCCTTTGTTGATGTACATTTCTACGAATCGGATTTCCTGCCGATATTTCCTTCATCGGTGAATAACATTACCAGTTCAACAGCCAGTGATTCCAATGGAGAATTTTTAATGAGACACAAAGGCGCCGGGTATTATTCGATATATGCAAAAGATATTATAAGCAGAAAGGCGTTGTTTTATGACAGCATTGAAGTATCGGAAGGAGAACTTGATACAATTGAAGCAGCATTTGATCCGGTGAGTACTATTTCAGGTTTTGTATCGGTTGTTGATACGGGTAATGGTGATACAACTCAGGTGTCGGAGTACTATATATATGTGACAGGTACTCCGTTCCTGACAATAACCGGTAACCTTGGGGCATTTTCTCTGGACACTCTGCCACAGGGTAACTACGCAATAAAAACGGTTGAGGTGATACCGGAGACTGCATGGGTGGATATAGGCGAAGCAATTATTAAACTTAATAACAAACCGGCAAAAAATGTTTCGGTTACTCCGGGCGATACGGTGAAAAATATTGACATTTTTGTTTTGCAGAAATAATAAAGGAGGTATGCGATGAAAGGGGTAAAGATGTATGCAAGTGTATTACTGTTTTTAGTATTTTTTTCGACAGGTTTTGCTCAATCGCAGTGGAAATTACTGGGGCTGGATTCACAGGTTATCACAGCTCTGGCAGTTGATGATAGGGACAATGTGATAGCAGGGAGTAAATCCACTATCTCTTTGTACTATCAAAGCAAGTGGTATACGATTCCTTCGGTAGGACTTCCCGTTGAGGATATTCTGGTAACCGGCCCGGATCGTATAGTCCTTGCTTTGGGAGGTGGCAGTAATTCCGACGGGGTATATCAGGGTGACAGGATTTTGAAGGGACCGCCGTTTTATTTCGTCAAACTTGTCGATTGGATGATGAACCCGACCGCTCTGGCTAAAACAACCAACAGTGATGTTGTTTTTGTCGGCAGTGGACATAGTGTCGCTCAATGTTATCTTGACACTGCGGGAGGCGGGTATTTCGGATTGAACCCGATTAAAATCCCAAAATACAGTTTTGGCGTCGAGACGCCCTGTTGCGGAGATCTACAGTGGTACAGCGGCTCAAAAACATTATTCGCCGGCGGCTATGACAAAGGCCCTTTACCCGGCCCGGGAAATCTGCTCTGGGGATATGGTGATTCGTTACGGAAAATTATGCCCGCGAACGTATCGGCGATGACGGAAGGAATAGTTGACTGGGGAGAAGTAAAACTCTTTATTGGCACCATTGACTCAGGTATCTATGTACATACCATTAACTCTTCAAAACCTCCGGAAAAATGGGCCGACAGTCCTGATAATGACACTATTAATGACATACTACACCTGCCGAATTTACTTAGTGGCATGTATATATATGTGGCGGTATCCGGCGGTGTCTACGTCAGGAGCAATACACAGTGGCTAACCATTGGAACCATCCCCGCAGAGCCTTTATGTCTGGCCTATACCAAAACCGGAACTCTGTACGCTGGGACAAAGAAGGGTGTTTATGCTATCGATTTAATTGGTTTACCGATTAAATCAAAGTATACGGCGCAACCAGCGTATAACTATGCTGCATCCTTCACCCATTCAAATAATAGACTATCCATCTCTTTTGTCGTGTCTCAGCCTCAGAGCGTTGGTGTGTCCATTCTCAACGTATCCGGGAGAACTGTCGCGGTGTTAGAGAAAGAACGATTTACGAAGGGTACCTATTCCCGAAGTTTTAATCTTGACAAAGAGAGTGTTTTGGGTACGGGGGTTTATTATCTCTGCATGACGATTGGGCAGAAAAGAATGGTCAACCGTATCGTATTTGTAAAATAGTGAATGGTATTATATCGCCCTTTGAGTAGATTATAAACGGGGCAGAAAATCTGTAGAGGAGACAGAGTATGAAACACTCTTACTTGAAAAGCGCACTATTTGCCGTGTTACTGCTTTTGTACAAACAGCATCAGCACTCATTGCAAGGAGGATGTTTATGAAACCGAATAACCTTTTTACCCTTTCTCTGCTCATTGTATCACTTTCTTTTTCAGCGGAAGAATGGCATTTGTCAGGTTTGGCCGGTCACTATGTAAACTGTATCACTGTCGTTGACAGTGGTAGAGTTATTGCGGGTACCGACAAAGGGCTGTTTATAAAAGATGGTGCTGATACATGGCTTGAGATTTCCACGCTATTACCGGTTACCGATGTTGTAATGGCGCACGAGTGTATTGTCGCAGCACTGGCAGGAGGTTCTGATTCAGATGGTCTTTACTGCGGGAAAGCCATAAAGGGCCCGCCCTATTACAAGTTGTCCCTTATTGACTATATGACAAAACCCCAGGCACTTGAATATAAGTACACTCTTAATGAAACACCCATTCTTTTTGCTGGAAATTCCGTGGGTATACAGGAAAGCGCATATCTGTTTGGAAAAGAAAAATTCGACACGTTGTCAGAGGTTAAAACTCCACCATTCTGTTTTGGTGTTGTAAGTCCGGTGTGTGCGGATCTGCATATTTTCCTCGAGATGCTCTACGTCGGCGGGTTTGATTCCATGAGCACGGATACGGGTTGTGGCAATCTTTTATGGATGAAACACGACTCAATGACTGTTCTCATTCCCGACCTTAAGGTGACGTCACTGACAAAGGATGCATCTACTGATTGTGTAACGGTTCAAATGTATATAGGAACTATCGACTCAGGAATCTACTTTTATTCACCTTATATGTCTCACCCTCCGGTAAAACTTACCTCAGGCCCAAATAATGAAAAGATTGAAGACCTTGTAACAATACCTCTGCCTATAGCGGAAAGAAAATCACTCTGCGCTGCTGTAAAAAGCGGTATCTATTTTCATCACCGGAAAAACAATACCTGGAAAGAATTGGGTGATATATCCGCAAAGCCAAATTGTCTTGCATCAGGGCCGGGGTCGGCCACCATTTCAGGTACTGCTTTATACGCCGGGACCGACAATGGCGTTTATCAGCTTGATTCATTTATAACCGGCACGGTTGAGTATTCCCCAAAGAAATTACCCCCGGCACAGATATATTTTTGTAATACGGGGAAAGTAGTATCTATTTCCCTGTTTCGAAAACAGAAAGTATCGATTGAACTTGTCAATTGCTCAGGGAAAATAATTACGGTTCTTTCAGATAGATATTTACCGGCAGGACACCATACTGTTTCAATGGGAAATCGATTCGGAAACGGTGTCTACATAGTGAGAATTGTAAGTGACAGCGAGCAGATAAGTAAAAAGATTGTTATGATTAAATAGGTCAGTACATTACAGAAGGAGGCCATACTATGAATCTTACCAAATTGAGTAGTACTATAATTGTTATACTATTTTTAGTAATCGCCGGCTACAGTGATGGATGGGAAAAAATCGGCCTTGAAGGCAAAGAGATAACTGCCCTCGGTTCACCATCATGGGGATTTGTTATGGTCGGCACTAAAAACGGCGTCTTCCGGTACGATGAAGCTGCTGATAGCGTGACGCCTTTTTATTCGGCATTTTCAGATACGTTCGAATCATATATACAAAATGTGAATTGTATCTTTACACAACAGAAAAACTATTATATTGGAACCAACAGCGGGCTCTGTGTGTATGATTCAACAGCGGACACAGTGTGCTGGAAAAAAATAACAGCGATTCCATCTCTGCCCGTTACTGCCATTACCGGAACTCGTAATACACTTTATATTTCAACGACAAGAGAGGTGTATCGACGAGATGGAACGGCGCCCTGGGCAGCACTCAATGTGGACACTATTCTTCCCCCCACTACCAGTCTTCCCACATTTACTTCGCTTGCGTTAAACACAATGAACGAAACCAGAGTATACGCCGGGTCAAAATTTGTACCGTCATTTTCGTCGTGGTCCGGTGTCGTGCAAAGTGAGAATGGAGGGGAGGATTGGGAAATTTTAAATAGTGGTCTGGTTCCTCCCGCACGGGATATATTTACCCTCTGTTGCTTTCAAGCCGGGTATGGTGATACGGTCAATAGATGCGTCTGCGGTACTGATAAAGGGGTATATTGGTATATTGATTCGCTCTCTGCCTGGCAGCCTTCGAAAGCCGGGGTGTTGGATACAACGAAAGTGTTTGATATATCCGTAGCGTACGTTACCGAATCGGATAATCCGGTGATGTTTGCCTCCACAGAGCATGGCGCGTTTTTGTTACCCAGTTTTCCCGGCGAGGAATTTCAAAATGAAAAATGGCAGGATTTGAATTTCAATAAAAAAGTTCTTTGCGCGACAGCAAAGGCATTACCCGGGCAATATATTGAATACTACTATGTCGGCGCGGAGGATGGTTTGTACAGGTATAACCCAAATACGGCTTCTATTCACCATACGCCAAAAGGGGATAATCCGGTCAGTGCATCTCCTGTGGTCTCAGTTACCGCTACCCGGATAGTTATTAACGCAGCAGGTTTACAAAAGGCACACTTGTGCAATTTCAGGGGTGTGCGAATACCGGTTGTTGTTACAAAAAACGGTCGTCAGTCAATTATTTCCCGGCAGGGAATAGCAAATGGGGTATATATTCTTAACGCTAAAACATCGCACGGAATTGTTCGGATAAAACTCTCCCTGCCGAGGTAGGTGCATACGTCTGAATTGAACTTAAGCGGTATGGATTTTCATACCCCACCTGCGTTCTCTCGCCCGCTGGAAGCATGCGCGGTGTAATCCTCCGCAAGGGGGAAATGACGGTCATTTGTCAATTGTTAACAGAAACTAATTAATCAATAAAATTTGGGTGTGGCTATTTTATATTGACTCATAACACCATATAAAATATACATGTTACAAGGATTGCCTTGTTAAAAAAGAGAAGAAAAAGGCGGGATATGTATATAGCAGGTAGATATCCCTGCTATTTACTGAGTTTTTTCTTTACAGAGGATATTACTTTTTTGTCCTTAGAGCTTGCGTTTGCTGCTAGTTGACTGTAGATTGCTTTTTCAGATGTTTTATACATTT
>JAUVGS010000395.1 GCA_030593665.1 Chitinivibrionales bacterium
TAATCTCTAAACCTTATTACCTTATTTTATAATTTGACATGAAAATCGAATATACACCATCACCGGGAAGCGTTACAAAAGAATAAGGTAATAAGGTATAAAAAGGGAGGGGGGCGTCCTTTGTCTACTAAAGTTTTAAAAATAAAACAAATAAGGTACAAGAAAACCGATCAGGCAATTTGCTCCCCTTTTTCGCACTGCGTTGCTTACCGTCCCGCTTCTGTAACTCCCGAAGCTTCCCATTCGGGATTATCAGAGGTGGACACTCAGAAAGGCGTCAATTTCCTTGTCCCTGAACCGCTCTTCAAAACAAAAAAAATCATTTTTAATAAAAACCCCCGAAATATCGTATTTTTATCAATGGGTATGTTTCTATTTCATTCTGACTGGCAGGAGTTTTAAATGCGGGTTAAAGATAAATATATCAACCCTTTCACGGATTTCGGTTTTAAAAAGTTCTTTGAGCAGGCTGAAATCGCAAATTTTAATGATGAGGAATACAACGAATACGAAGAGAGTTTAAAATCTTACCGTGATTTAAAAAATTCTCTGGATACAGCTAGAGAAGAAGGTATTGAAGAAGGGATAATGCAGGGAATGGAGCAGGGAATAGAACAAGGCAGGGTTAAAGGTAAAACCGAGACTGCGACAGCATTGAAAAAGCTGGGAATAGCTATTGAAGTAATTTCAAAATCGACAGGATTGTCCGAAGAAGAGATAGAAAAATTATAGCCTGTTATCCATTGCCGCGCTACCTATAAATATCAATTGCTTCTGTTTCGGTGTTATTATCGAAACGCGGAGTTGCAATAATTCGATGCGTCTGAACTACTGAATTTGGTTTGCCCTCAATTTGCATAGCACATAACCGCCATTTACCCGTCATGTTTTAGGAAGACCCAATCAAAGCACTTGAAAAAGTACATTGTTTTTATTAAGTGTGACATATATCACAGACATCCTTGAACGTAGTATATATTTTAGTGGGTAGTAAACTCACGTTAAAAATAAATTCAAAACACATTTACACCCATTTCATTCCTCGCTTGGAGGGCATCCCATGAAAAAAAACATCTCTATTTTTTTTCCATTCGTACTATTCAGTTTAATCTCCTTCCGAATTTTCTGCACTGATCCGGTAAAACCGGATTTCGGTGATGCTCCGCAATTGTCAAATAGCAAGGTAATTCTTACCGCGGGAACCGAGAAGATCGGTTCGCCTTTTTTAATGTATGTGACCGCAGCAGGAACTGCTCCTTTGACCTTTCAATGGTTCAGAGATGACAGCCTGATAACAGACTCCGGCAGAGATTCGACAACGGTCAATGACTCACTAATATTTGACGCCCTGTCAATATCCGACCGGGGCAGGTACTGTTGCATCGTCTTAAATTCTTTCGGCGCCGACACCACCGAAGCATTCCTCCTTAAAATCAATTACAAGCCGGTATTTAAGGATTCAATGCCTGATACGCTTTACCAGATATTGGAAGGCAGTCTTCTTACCCTTCCTGTTTTTGCTACGGATCAAAACAATGATTCTATCCATAATGACTTCATATATTATGGTATTGACACTACGGATTTACCGCGGCCGGATTCCGCTTATTTTATCCATCCTGTCGATTCTCTTGATACGGCGAGTATCCTGGTTTGGCAGTCGCTAAAGGGAGATAACGGTGGTATCTACTTCATGACAGTTTTTGCGTCGGATAGTATTGATACGACATATACCACGATAAAAATAGTTGTCCAGGATGTGAAATATCCTCCGGTGCTGGATAGTATCAGCGATACTGCAATCTATGAGGGGCAACAATTATCCTTTACCGTTTCAGCAACCGATGCTGATGGTGATTCTGTTGCACTTGACACTTCGGCGATCCCCGTCGTCGTCGCTTTTATTGACAACGGCGATGGCACCGGGACATTTACCTGGCAGCCCGCTTATACCGACTCCGGCACCTATACCGTAACATTTTACGCGCGGGACAGTCTGCTTGCCGATACTCAAACGGTTACTATTCAGGTACTTGATTTTAAATTTACTATCACTGCAACTGCGGATACGGGAGGGACACTTTCACCATCAGGAAATGTGCGTATTGAGCCCGGCGCAAATCAAAAATTTTCTATTATCCCGGATACCGGATTTCATTTGTTGATGTATTGGTTGACTCCGTGAGTATCGATAGTGTTTCCGAATATACGTTTACACAAGTTTCAACCAACCATACACTACAAGCAATTTTTGCGATTAATACCTATACGCTCACTGTTTCAAGTGACAGTAACGGCACAACTGTACCATCAGGAGTGGATACCGTAACTCACGGAGTAGCCACAACAATTACAGCTACAGGTTTTCCAGGATATCACCTTGCGAACTGGCGCTGTATTAACGGCATAGCGGCAATCGCGGATACTACTTCCGATTCGACTACGGTTATTTTAGAAAATGGGGATGCGGTCATAGAAGCTTTTTTTGCCATGAACAAATACACCGTATCCGTTACGGCTCAGGGTAACGGTACGGCAACAGTTTTGCCTGTTAAAGAATTATATGACCATGGCGATACGGTTCATTTAACTGCGGCGCCTTCCGTTGGGAATACTTTTACCGGCTGGACTGGAGATGTTTCAAGTACTGCAAATCCATTAACCCTGATTGTGGCATCAGATTTGGACATAACAGCTAATTTTGCAATAAATCAACACACCGTAACTTTTATAGCCGGTACAAACGGCAACGTAACCGGAATGTTATTGCAAACAGTAGCGCACGGAAGTGACTGTTCCCCCGTGACAGTAGTTTCAGATACTATTTATCATTTTACCGGCTGGACAGGTGATTATACCGGCACAGATAATCCATTGACTATAACAAATGTTACAGCAGATATAACGATCACCGCTAACTTTGCTATTGACAGCCATACCGTGACCTTTGTGGCCGGTACGAACGGCAGTATAACCGGTACATTGGTGCAAACAGTGGCACATGGCAGTAACTGTTC
>JAUVGS010000407.1 GCA_030593665.1 Chitinivibrionales bacterium
TTCCATCTACCAAAACCGGGTAATTGAGCAGCAGCCCGACGCCGCAACCAACCGTATTGTAATAAATCTCAAGTAATTTAGCCAGGGGTTTCGGGCCGCCTGCAAACCAGCTTGTGGAAAGAGGGGTATCCGCTTCCGGCGGGCACCAGCGAACGCCGTCCGGATCACCATCAGATTTGGTCGCCCCTCCACTTTTAATTAAATCCCATTTTGACTGTGAAATCGTGTTCCACAACGGATAAGGAGTGCCACCGGCCTCATTGCCCACCCAGCGCAGACTTGCGTTATTTCCTTGAAAAACAACCACATTCGGCTGATGTTGAGCGAGGACGTCTTTAAGTCTTGCTCCCAGAGATGGAATGGTGCTGCCATCGCACCACCATTCCGCAAGCTCTCCATAGTTTGAGGCTAATTCTGTCGCCTGAGTAATGTAATATTCGTTATAAGCTTCCTGGTCAGGGGTATAAATACCTTTATTTTTCGCACCGAAATAATCATCTCTAGAAGCAAGATATATTCCGGGTCTTATACCCATTGCCAATGCCGCTTTAATAATTTCATCAACAACGTCACCCTTCCCGTTTTTCCATAAAGCACTTGCAATCGTGTTGCCATTAACCGTTTCTCCCGGTTTCACAACAGATGTCGGCCACCAGCAAAAACCGTTCACATGCTTGGCTACAATAACGATATGCTTCGCATGAACATTTTTAGCCGCTTGAACAATTTTTACAGGGTCAAATTTATCAAAAGTCATAGTATTGACAGGAAAAGTCGGGTTCATATGATAAAACATGCCTATTTCATCCTCATGCCAGACAATCTGACCTTGACCGGGAATAATTAAACCGGTTTCCGGATCTTTCGCATCCTGACTATACACAATGCCCGGGGAAAAAACAAAGAAAAGAGCTGAAAACAGAGGTAAAATACTGCAACAGATTAATTTTGCGTGGCTCATCCTCTTCCTCCTTTTGGAATATTAGAAGTTATTTCTTGAATTCTTATCGCATCGTCACCCGGCTGCGGGGTTAAAAGTTTCTTTATGGGAATTTTGTCCGGAAGTGCCACTCCGCCTTTCATATATCCGGCGAATGACCAATCCGGCAAGCGGTTCTCACCATAATGTCGAGTAGACATAATATGATTTCCTCCTTTAGGAATACTTTGTGTTCCCTGTTTCTCCCATCTTTCGATATAGGGAGTGTCACATTATTCAACCATGTGAGGAAATTTCAATGCCCCTCACAGAACCGGACTTGTGGATTTCTCCCGACAAGTCGGGACTCTTCGGTTCAACTCACCTTACAGGTGACAAGTAAAAACTATGCACTATTTTTGGTTTTGGGAGCGGGTAATGCTCAATATACTTTGCGAACTTTTCCCAGCTCATTTTCACTTTTCAATAATCAATTTCTTCACAAGACATACCGTTCCCAACTCAATTCTCACGATATACACCTGCTGTGATAATCCTGAACTATTGATTCTGTACACTGCTCTCTGCCCTGGTTTACCTCCCGGATACACACGCATAACCTTTTTCCCATTAAGATTATAGATAGTACAGACGCCACTCTTTTTCACATCACCCTCAAGCATAATGGTTATATTCTTCCCTTTGCATAAAAATTTCATGCCCATTGGCAAAGGAGCTGTAAAACTCTTTTCTGAAATGCCGGTCACGTTATCGGGAGTATACACAATTTTCATCTCCCGCATTGAAATAGCTTCATGATCGCCATAAGTACTAAGTGCTACGAATTTTAGATATCTGCCTTTTACTGGATTAAACAGTTTTCGCTGTGCATTGTCTTTGTAAGTCCAAGAAGAGGATACTACAGCACTGCCCCAGGTAACTCCATCATCACTTACAAATATCTGAAACTTTTTAACCTGCCCATATCTGGTACCATCGTTTCTTGTATAATACTCCAGCCCTGAGATTGCATACTCCCTGTCAATCTTTATAATAACATCCTGTGGAAGCTCTTTCCACAAAAGCCATTTGGTACCAAGGTCATTATCGATAATATTTCCTGCACTATTTTCTTCACCACCCACCAACTCTATACTTGTTTCAACATGGGGAACATAGAGGTATTTCGGTATATCTGAAGTGTCTGCCGCGATTGTTACCGGTATATGGATCATCTGTTTACCTGCCGGGATAACGACATTACTCAGGGAAGAGTTAAAAACCAGTGAGTCGTAACCGGCATTTGGCCCCGGGCCTGTATACGTATACCTGATAACAGAAAGATCGTACACATTTCCGCTACCTGCCGAACTATCCTTTGTCTCAACAGTCAGGAAATAACGATACCCTTTTCGTTTATCAACACCAAAAAGGTAGTTATCTATATTACCCAGATCAATACCAAACTCCATAGGCTCCGTATGCATTGTGCTGTCAATTTTCCAATGACCAAGCATCGGGATTTTTTGTCCTCCGGCAAACTTGAAATGTTCGCAAAATTTCGATGCATCAGGCTTGAGTGCAGTGCTGTCTTTTGCAACTCCAATACTCAATCGTAGATTTACCCGCTCGGAATAATCCATTTTGATTTTCATTGTTGTTGTCGGACGATAATTTTTTCTGATATGAGGAACATTAACCCACCGTTTCAGATAAATACCGGGAAATGGAATAAATCTATAGGGGACATAGATTGAGCCGTTGTTCTGCCACGCTCCCCAGGTATTCAGCATAATAAGCGCTCCGCGTTCCCAGTCTTTCATATCCACAACGCCGTTGCCGTCGGTATCGACATCATTGGTAATCTGACCGTCGCCGTTAAAATCATATCCCACGCTGTCATCATAGCCTGCCCAGGTAATTCCATGATCAATTCCGCCCTTGAAACTGATCGCTATTTTCTTGCCACCCTCATATTCACCGACAGGGATCGTCCCATTTCCCATTCCCGTGATATTAATACCGCTTCCC
>JAUVGS010000166.1 GCA_030593665.1 Chitinivibrionales bacterium
ATGCATTTTGGCCGGCATATGAAACCGCATCGCTATCATGGTATCGATTCACTGGAACAGTACCTTTCCGAGGGTCGGTTGGGCCAGCTGGCCTCTTCCGGTGCAGTGCGGGACGGCTTGATCCGGTCTGAAGAAGAGTTACAGGAATTTACCCGGCAGTACACCATTCCTCCGTTTAATTCGCCGGCAATAGAACATAATACTACTATCCCCTGTTACCTCGGTGTTGACGGCGGATCAACGAGTACCAAACTGGTTATACTGGATGAAAACGGCGACGGTATCTACAAAGATTATGTCTTGTCAAAAGGCAACCCGATTATAGACCTGCGTGACATGTTTCATCGCATCGAACGCTGGCTGAGAAAGCATCATTGCACCCTCGATATACAAGGCGCTGCCGTTACCGGATATGCATCCGCAATCCTTCATAAGGCGTTTAACTTTGACCTGTCAGTCGTGGAAACCGTCGCTCATATGCGGGCAGCTACCACCTATTACGGCGATCCGGATATTATCTGTGATATCGGCGGCCAGGATATAAAAATACTGTTTATGAAACACGGACGGGTTGTCGATTTCAAGCTGAACACCCAGTGCAGCGCGGGAAACGGCTACTTTCTCCAGGGTATGGCCGACCAGTTCAATATCCCGATAGAACAGTATGCCGAGCATGCCTTTAAAGCACGGAAAGCACCTGCATTTAACTATGGTTGTGCCGTTTTTATGGAACAGGATCGCGTAAACTTCCAGCAGTTAGGCTGGACAAAAGAAGAGATAATGGCCGGATTGGCACTGGTACTGCCGCTTAACATCTGGAATTATGTTGTGCAGGAAGCGAATATCGCCCGGCATGGGAAACGGATCGTTCTGCAGGGCGGTACCCAGAAAAACCTTGCTGCGGTGAAAGCACAGGTTGATTATATCAGGGGTAAAATTCCCGATGCCGTTATCAATGTCCATAAATATGCGGATATATGCGGCGCACTGGGTGCTGCAATTGAAGTAAAAAAGCAGGCTCCTGCTCAAACGAGTTCCTTTATCGGCCTGAAGAATGCCGCACATATAACCTTTAAAGTAAAAAACAATGAAAGTACGCGATGTGGGTTTTGTCAAAATAAATGCCACCGCACCTTTATCGATATTAAGACATCTTCAAAACGGACGGTACGGTATATCTCGGGGTACGGCTGTGAACGGGGAGCTTCCGATACACTCGATACTATGAGGGTTCATGAGGCAGAGAAGCAGAAGATACGCATGCAAATCCCCAACCTGGTCCATCAGTCAAGTATACATGTATTTAAAGAATATACGTATGAACCGCTTCCTAAAAATGGCATAATGATACGCCGTTCCGAATATTACCCTTCAGACGCATTTTATCAATACAATAATCCGGGGAACAATACTTTTAAACGTTCCCCACACAAGGCGCTTGCATTACGAAACACTATGGTCATCGGCATTCCGAAATTGCTGAACATGTTTCTGTACACACCATTTTTCAGTACTTATTTCAGGACATTAGGGGTAAAACAGATTGTATACAGTGATTATACTTCTTTGAGGCTCTGGAGTGAAGGAAATAAATGGGGAGCCATTGATCCCTGTTTCCCGGCAAAAGTAGCGCCGGCTCATATCTATAATCTCATTCAGAAAAAGAAATGTACCCATATCTGTTTTCCCATTATTACTCATCTGCAGTCAATCGTTGATAATACACTCGGTAACAATGCCTGTGTTATACAGATGGGCACACCTGAAGTTGTCAATGCCGTTTTTACCCGTGAACGTGACTATTTCAAGGACAACGGAATCACCTACTGGAAACCGCTGATCAGGATGGACAAACCATTTGAGGTTGTTGGTCTTCTGTATAACTATTTTAAAGACAGGCTCGGGATTACTGAAGATGAGAATGCCTGGGCGGTTGAGCAGGGGCATGCAGCCATGCGCGAGTATCTTGAGACTTTGCGCAATCAGGGACGGCAGACAATCAACCGGCTTATTGATAATGACCGAGTCGGCATACTGGTTATCGGACATCCCTATCACCATGATCCCGGTTTAAACCACGGTATTCTCGAACAATTCCAGCTTCGCGGATTTCCCGTGTTTTGTATAGAGTCACT
This sequence comes from Chitinivibrionales bacterium, assembly GCA_030593665.1. The sequence goes on from JAUVGS010000166.1 coordinate 2,136, forward strand.
GCCTGTTGATGATGAATTTCTTGTACCGCTGTTTGGTAACGGTGATTCAGAAAGCTCGTCCCCCGGGGTATTTGATATCAAAGATGTCTGGTTTCGGAATTTCAACCGGAATACCAATCTGAAAATCTGGGCTGCAAAAATCGCCTCCCGTCATCCAAATCTTGCGGTTATTGATCTCAGCAGTTTTAAATGTGGCCATGATGCGCCGACCTATTCCTATATAGACAACATCCTTGACGCATCGGAGACACCGCACTTTCTGTTTCATGATATTGATCAGAACAAACCCGGCGCCACCTTTAACATCCGGATACAGACCATTGATTATTTTCTAAGATTAGAGCGGGAACGGCTCCGTCAAAAGGTAAGGGTATAGCCATGGGTATGGATTCACCGGCTTTGGTAAAAACAGACATTATCCGGGTAAAAAAGCCGAAATTTATAAAAAAGGGCCAGTGGAAGGGCTACATCAATCCTCTCTGGCATAAAAAGGATAAAAAGAATGTTACCATCCTGTATAATTTTGTCGAGCGGCGGAAATCATACTTTCTCCGTGCCTATTTACAGCGGTATGGTTATCAATACCGTGATCTCGGCGATCATATCAAAGAGGACGTCCGCTGGGGTAAAGAGTGGGGCAACCGTATGGAATGTAACCCCATGTACTTTACTTCGGGGAGCCTTATTCGGAATCTCATGAAAATCCATACGGAAACCGGCTTGTCAAAAGAGGAGATTGTTGAACGGTATGTTTTCCTCGGCGGCGGAGGCCAGTGCGGGCCATGCAGATACGGCATGTACCCGCAGGAGTACCTGAAAGTTGTTAATGATGCGGGATTTAAAGGATTCAGGCTCCTTATCTTCACATCGGATCTTGTCATCGATCCCTCGTTAAAAAACAGTGCGTTTACCTTTGATCTCATGTTTAAAATTAATTTTATGATCGCCCTTATTCTTGCAGACCTGCTGCACGTGGCGGAATGTGCATTGCGGCCCTACGCAAAGGATAAATCACACGCGCTGAATTTAATAAAGGAGGCAGAAGCTATCCTCCTTAACGCATTCACCAGCCGATTATATTTAATAAAACTCCCTTTTGCCCTGGCAAAAATCGGCAGGATGTTCAAACGGATTCCGCGTCATAACGCCCGCCTTCCACTCATTTTCGTAACCGGTGAATTTTTCGCAAATCTCGCTCATAATGAAGGGAATTACAACCTGAGGCGGTTTATCATGGATGAGGGGTGTGAAGTGATTCCCGGCATCTTTACACAGCGGGCACTGTATGACAACTGGCGCCGCTCCCGGGAAGCATTGCGCGGCATTACCTATTCGGCAAGCGGAAAAGAAAGGGCTTTCTGGAAAAAATCACTGCGCAAACAGAAATTCAGCTCTGCTGTTATCCATTTCTTTTACCAAAGGTACGACCGTGCGATCAAGCCCGAATCGTTCGGCGGGAAAAGCCATATCCTCGACCTGGACGCGCTTGCAGAAATCGCCTTTGAACACTACCATCCTGAAATCTTCGGCGGTGAAGGAAACCTTGAGATTGCCGAGGCTATCTATTATGCCGACCAGGTGGACGGATTTATCTCCTGTAAACCATTCGGCTGCATGCCCTCATCCGGTGTGTCGGACGGCGTGCAGTCAAAAATCATGGCGCTCCATCCAAATCTGAATTTCCTCTCCATTGAAACCAGCGGCGACAATGAAGTGAATATTCTCAGCCGGGTCTCCATGCTGCTTTTTAAGGCAAAACAGAAAATGAGCAAAGAAATAAAAAAGGAACAGGCTTTAATGCAGAAAGATTAGTTCAAGGGTTCAGAGGTTCAGGGTTCAGAGGTTAAAAAACGCAGAATGACACAAATTGTTTTTGCTCCCGGGTTAGTTCGATGGATTCGGGAACTTCTGAAAATAGTGTCCCAAACATTTTCCACAAATCCAATCCGCTCTGCTGCACACGGAGTTCCATAGCGTCATAAACCGAAATACTTCTCTTCATAACAGCCCCTCCGTTTCAAGCCGTGAACGGCTGCGTAATATACCCCTCCTGCCTAAAAAGATAAAACCTTGCCCAAAAAGATGAGACTTTGCCTCATATAGATGAGACTCTGCCCGAAAAAAAATGAAAATCGCCTCTCCTGATAAAAAAAACAGGCAAATCAAGCGATTTACCTGCTTTTTATTTCTTTATTCTTATAGAATTTTAGTACCTTACAGATTGCTTTCTTGTTTTTTAGAAAGAAATCTGATAAGGAACTTACTTGCGGGTTTATCCCGCGTTAGATATTAATCTGTGTTTCCTTCTTTTTTCTCCATGTTGCGGAAGATTTTTCGCCTAACTCCCTGTGAAAATCACTTACATATCTTTTCTGTCTTTCAGGATCATCTCTGAATGCGAAAAAACCGACGTCACGAATTTCCGTCATTGTTTCATCTAAAATAGTAAAGGCTTTTTTAAGCAATATATAGGTTTCATCCGTTTCAATCTCAATCTTGGAATCCGCATAAAGGGAGCTTAGTTCATTATAAAGCGCCAGGACCGCTTCTATATCATCTTCCGTTAATTTCGCCCGCGCAATCTTATCCGGATTATTTTTCCCCAATTTGTAATATTTATACAAATCAAAGAGCATGTCTTCATTACCCCGGCCTGATCGAATCTCCGCAATCACTTCTAAAATGTCCCTGTTTTTTCTGAAAATGAACGTGAAAGTTTCATATAAATCCGACCGCATAATATAGCCTTCTTTTTTCTTTACAGGCCATGCATCTTTCGCAGTTTCGATTTGTTTAAATTTCAAAGAAAATTCCGCGAGTAAAAGAATAAACAGTTCCAGTTGTTGAGGTAAATTTTGAATATATTTCTCTTCCAGATCATATTCAAGCAAAGTGTCCTTATCTTCTTTTATTGCAGACACCAGACTTTGCCCTTCCGTGACAACATTCTCTTCCGGCATATCAAATGGAACAATGTCTTCCCTGGAAAGAGAATTGGCAGCTTCATAAAACGGGTGATCTGAAATCTTTGACATAGTGTTACTCCTTCTGTAAAATGATAATGGTAGAATCGATACATGATTCTGATTATTTAATCAACTTTGGAAAAATGCGGCCACTGTAAAATGTACTATATTTACCTTGTTTCAATCTGCATTATTTCCAAAAAATAATTGTTATTTGCAAATCGCATAGTGTAATTTGTAATATGACGTCATCACACGCAATTCAGCAAAAACCTTATAAAGGGAAAACGAAACAAACAAAGACAGGTAATGCCCGATCCAATTATTGCATCCGAACTTAAGAACTATCTGGAATTACATAATTACAACACCTATATTTTCGAAGGTGCTAACGCGGGATAAACCCGCAAGTAAGTTCCTTATCAGATTCCTTTCTAACCGAAGAAAGCATTCGGAATAAAGTATTGTAACAAATAAATTTGTAACCAATACCTAAAAAACAAGAAA
>JAUVGS010000493.1 GCA_030593665.1 Chitinivibrionales bacterium
GAAAGCAGTGTCCGGAACGATGCCGTACTGGAACCGGAACCGATTGTTGAAGATGATCTGCCGTTCTAACGTGCCCGGTTGTCGAAACGTGTCATTCTTTTTTTTAAGTCGCATTAAAATAATGAAGGAGCAGCTTTGCTCCTTCATTATTTTATAACAGTATGGCTGCACTCTATCCTACCGCCGGATTAACCGTTGTCTTTCTTCTGCTTTCTGCTTTTTTTTCAGCATCAGAGACTGCCCTCTTTTCTATTCCGCGTGAACGAATTCCCTTTTTTAAACAAAGCAGTAGTAAAAGTTATCAATGGATATTTTCTCTTCTTCATGATGGTCAACGGACGCTCCTTCTTATTCTTCTGGGGAATTTAATTGTTAACATTACCGCAGTGGGATTAATACATAGTATAATAAATGCTTTTGTTAAAAAAAATGTCATTCTTGTTACCATGCTGGTTGCCACCGGGGTTATACTTCTTTTCGGTGAAATAATCCCGAAAAATATTGCTATACGAAACAGTGAACGTATCGCTGTATATATCGCACCATTTTTATACCACTTGAAGATAGTGTTACATCCGGTACTTTTTGTGTTGCAGAAGATTAACACCTTTTTTCTTACCGGCTTCAGCAGGCATTTACGGAAACCAAGCCCCTATATTACTCTTGAAGAATTTAAAAGCAGCCTTGCTGAATCAACGCGAGATGGAGTTGTATCAGAGAACGAATGGCATATTTTAAAGAGTGTACTTGAAGCTGCTGACACACCGGTATCACATTGTATGATCCATCGGTCTCAATTACCCTATGTATCATCTGCCGATTCTCTCTCGCAGGCAGTTACTGTAATGTGCGAGAAAGAGCAGACCGTATGTTGTGTAAGGGATGAACAAAATTTAGAGGAGATTATCGGTCTTGTGTATCTTTCCGATGCTTTGAAAAATAACAAAGGAAACCGGGTTAGGGATTGTATGAAGCAGGTACTCTGGGTGCCGGAAAGCAGTGAATTGGCGGATCTTGTCGGAGACATGCTGCAGGAGGGATACGGCGAGGTATGTGTGCATAATGAATTCGGTACATTTGTCGGCATTTTTTCTCTGAAAAGGGGTTTGCAGGATATCTTAGAGGTATCCTCGCTGGAATCGAGGGATATGGCTGAGGGCGTCTCATCTCGACAATTCAACGGTCTTACAGAACTGGCAACGATGAAAGAATGGATACCACCCTCACTGATGGAACAGGCAAAATCTGTGCGAACACTTAATGGTCTCATTTCACTGCATCTGGGAAAAATACCGAAAGCAGGCGAGAGATTTGCAATAAATGAGTGGAATTTCTATATTATAAAGTCGAAGTTAAATAGTGTCGAATCGGTTCTCATTACAAAACGAGGGTAAAACATATGACAATTGAAATACTACTGTTAGGAATGTTGGTTGGTATTACACTTCTGGGATATATGATCGCTATAAATTCCAGGGGACCTACGAAGCTTTCAATATCCTATTTGCTTGCAACCGTTCTGCTGGCTGGTACCGTCTGGGCAATTGTTCAGCATGTAAACACTGGTGCTGACAGGGTACAACAGGAGATGTACCGTCGTCTGGAACTTGAGAAAAAGAAGGCAGAGGAACTTGCCCGTTCACAGGAACAATCGTTAATTGAGAATAGAAAGAAGATGGATGCTGCAGGTAAGTTTAATGAAATTATCAGTCAGGGAACCGGATATGCATCTTCAATCATGAATGTTGATTTACGTGATTTCTCGGTAGAGCTTGATGCTCTGATGAGTCGGGCGAATGCAATGAAAAACGAAATTGCTGCTATGCGTAATTCTTTTGAAAATCTGAATACTGAAAAGATGCTGTTTCCAGCCTGTGTACCTACCATAAAGGAAGCGTTAAGTAAGCTGTCCGCTGCTGCAAAGTATTATAGACTCTATTTCAGAGCTGAAGATTCCGCACAGGAGGAGTTGAGAGAAAGGACCATGCGGCAGAAGGCTCGGCAATCGTATGACTTGTTTAAGAAAGCGAGTTCTCAAATAACATCTTCTATTTAATGTAGCTCGTTAAAATTGACGGGTATCGTTTAATTCTTGACACTTTTTTGCATGTGTATTTATTTTGTACGCTTTGCTATGTTAATACATATTAAAGAAATACCTGAAGGACATTCTGTTATTGAACAGAATGTAACGATGACAGAGGAACAGATTCGGGATGGCGGATTTAATGGCGATGTGATCTGCCATGCTGAGATCGAACGGCTCAAATTTCAGATTTTCCTTCGCATACGGTATGCC
>JAUVGS010000112.1 GCA_030593665.1 Chitinivibrionales bacterium
GAACAGGTGTTAAACGGTATCAGGGGAGCGGTAACAGACTCTATCACAAATGAGCCTATCCAGGTAAAAGTATTCATTGATGGCCATGATAAAGACAGCTCCGAAGTATACTCTGATTCTACCCATGGCGATTATTATCGCCCGATTTTTGAGGGAACCTATGATGTCACTTTTTCGAGTACGGATCATATTTCGAAAACAATTCTAAACGTGAAGGTGAACAATAATGCGGCAACGGTACTTGATGTTAAACTCAGACCGAAGAATATGGGGAATATTTATTTTTCTGACAACAGCGCTTCAATAATTACAATCATGTCCCACAACAGAGGCATCACCATTTCATGGGAAAGCGGAATTGGTATTGTAGAAGCAGTAATATTTGATTTGAACGGAAGAAGAATTAAGACACTGCATTCATGTGTAACAACAGGAAAGAATCGTAGTACATGGGACGGTTTGAATAACAAAGGTGATCAGGTTAGTAATGGATGTTATATAACACGGATACAAACAGCAGATAAATACTGGTCGCAACAGTTTGTTTATTCGCACTGAGAATCTATGTCACAATCCCTCATAGGGAAGGGGTGGTGGAAAAGAATCCCGGTCTTTTTCGGGATTCTTTGGAACCAGGGGCACAGTGCTCCGCAGGGGTGAAAGCATTCCCCTCCCAAAACATTCTTTAAATTTTTTAAATCTTTAATCTTTCTCTGTCGAAACATGAATGGCTTGATATCCCGCACTCTCAGCGGCCTGTAACAATTTGAAAATTTTTGTCATGGGAAAATCCCCGTTTGCAATTACCAGGAGTGGTGATTTATCAGGGCACCTCATATTCTTCTTTCGAAATTCCTTCATATTTTTCACGACCGTTTCAAAAATTGAAGTATTCAAAGTGTCTCCCTTTACACAGAGAAGGATATCCTGCAGATCTTTTCTCAAAAAAACTTTTCCCGTTTTGGGATTTCTCGGACGAATTTCTGATGAAATAGAATGATTAATCATAATACCTTGTGGATTATTCAGTGTTGTATACCTAAGTACCTCGCGGTAAGGAATCTGAAAAACCGTATCTTTACCGTCCTCCAGGAGGATATCATTATCGGTGATGATACAGAAAACGCTGTCACACAAATCTTTCAGGGCCGGCCGGTGAAGAATTACTGCAGCATTTCCCTTTTTTTTTCTGATAGTTATCTGTGCGGTTTTAAGCTGTGCCGTGCTGCACGCCTTAATCACATTAGAAACGGTGAGTAGTTTCGTACGTATGCCGGCAACAATAGAAACCTGAGGTTCACGACTGCTTGAATCGCTCTGCGCGGCACCTTCCTTTATTCGTAAAGAGTCAAGAAGTGCGGCGAGGTCCTCCTGACCGCGCGGGGTTCCGGAAAGTGTGGAAAGAAACAGCCTTTCATATCTTGGCCTTATAACGACCGGTTTATTATTAACGGATATCATCGTGTCGGTTACCGAAACAATAATACTTGGTGCACTATCCACACCGCCCGGCCTTGTTGACGCATATTGAATAGCGCAGTTATAAAAAAGTATGCTTGAAAGTAAGAGTACAGCAACAAAATGCTTCATTTTTCTCTCCATTCTATAATAAGTAGTAAATAAAGAATATACCTTCCGTAAGGATGATCCGGAGCAGGATGCAATGTACTATTTCCAATTTATTTTATACCTATGCTCTTCGAACGATCTTTTCAGTTCTACCGCGTTTACTTTTACACTCTTTTATCCGATCCGCTTTGCAGAATATTTTGATCAGCACAATGCCGGTAACAAAGCCGCCGATATGCGCCCAGAACGCAACACCTGAGGTGCTCCCCAGGGAAAAGAAACCGCCGAGGAACTGGAGGATAAACCAGTATCCCAGCATCAGAAATGCCGGCACGACAATACGGGTAAAGAAGAATCCGAAAAATACGAGCATATGTACCGGGGCGCGTGGATACAGTATAGCATAGGCGCCCATTATTCCTCCTATAGCGCCGGATGCGCCGACCATAGGCGCGGCACTTCCCGGATCAGATACCATTTGAAAGGCAACCGCACCCATACCACAAAGCAGATAAAAAACGATAAACCGTATGGAGCCCATGGAATCTTCCACGTTATCACCAAACACCGCAAGAAACCACATGTTACCGATAAGATGCAACCAGCCGCCATGCATAAACATGGAAGTAATAATTGTCAGCCAGTTGGGGTCGCTGGAAATGACACAGGCCAATCCCCGGCCCAGCGGGATCTGTGTGCCAGGATCAATCCTACCTAACAGCTCTCCCGAAACAAGGCCGAACTTGCAGATTGATTTTGCCAGCGCCGGGTTAAAACCCAGTCCCTGTATAAAGATCCAGATTGCAATATTAACTACAATAATAAGAAAAGTAGCAACCGAGGCATGAAGGGTTGGGTTGTCGTCGCGTATCGGGAACATAGATGTAATATGTAATCAGGGAAATACAGATGCAAATAACTTTATCCGGGTCAGGGTACGGGAGCAACTTTTACCAATCCCCTCACCGAATTACCGCAATAAACGGCATCTGCCGAAAGGATATCATCTTTAAAAAGTATTTTCTCTTTGCATTTCCCTTCACGGATAAGATTCTTCCGCAACACACCCGGCAACAGGCCGCAGGAGACCGGCGGTGTATACAGCATACCCTCTTTTTCTATGAATATATTGCTCCGCGCCCCTTCTGTTATCTGACTTTTTGAATTACAAAACACCATGTCAAAACAGGCGTTACTGCTAATATCCTCCCTGGCGAGATCAAACCATGGCCGATAAGTTGACTTGTGGTAAAGCAGAACTTCCTGCTCACTGACAGGCCGTGATGCAAACAACACCTTCTGTGACTGCGGGAATGAAAAATCGATACCAGTAACGTCCCATTTCAATTCACCGCTTTTATCAAGCAGGATACGTACCTTGTATACGTTCATATCATCCAATTCATTTTCGATCTGCTTGAGCAGGGTATCAAATGCCTTTGTTGAAAATGGATAACCGAAATATTCTGCGGAGGACTGCATGCGTGCCTTATGGTCACCGGCAAAGGTACATTCCTTCTCAAACAGGAGTGTTTCCAGCAGGTCAAACTCAGGGCGCCAGTATTCAAGAAACCGGCTCTTATCAGCACATTCCTTCCATTCCATCTCAGCAGAAGAGTCCCAGATAATACCGCTGCCGACACGAAAACGCCATTGAGAATCCTCTTTACTTTTCTGTAATGTCCTGATCGGTACATTAAAGGTTACATCGCCGTTTGGCGCTATAAAACCGATTGCACCACAGTACACCCCGCGGCAGCCGGTTTCCAGTCCATGAATAATCTCCATGGTTCTGATCTTTGGTGCCCCCGTAACTGAGCCACAGGGAAATATGTTTTTTATTATGGTCGAAATACCGGTTCCCGGCCTGAGCTTTCCGGTAATGGTTGAGGTCATCTGGTGCACGGTCGGATGGGTTTCCACTTCAAAAAGTTTCTCTGTATTAACGGTTCCCGCCTGACAAATCCTCCCGAGATCGTTTCGCAGCAGGTCGACAATCATGAGATTTTCAGCACGGTTCTTCTCATCCTGCTCAAGGAATGATACCAGCCCGCGATCCTCTTCCGCAGAATGGCCGCGTGGGGCTGTGCCTTTCATCGGTTTGGTTGAAATGTACCCATCACGAATAGAGAAAAACAACTCGGGAGACAATGATGCGACAAACCCGTATTCATTTTGCATATACGCACAATACGGGGTGCGTTGCCTTTCACGGAGCTGACTGAATAACACAAAGGGCGGCAGGGAGGAGCTCACACTGACATCGTAAGTGAAATTCACCTGATAAGTCTCACCATCTTTTATCGCCTGCCTTATAGCATGTATCTTTTTATGAAAAACTGATTCCTCAATCAGGTGCGTGAGAGTCACTTGTTCCTGAAGATATTCTTTACCACTATCATTGTTCTGTACATGCGGGATGTCACGATTCCATTTACCGGTAGCATGATTGAATATCAAAGGTTCTTCAAATACCCCGAACCAGCCCAACGGAAACTCTTCAGGTTTTTTATCGGTATAACCGGAAAATCGATTTTCCAATGCATAAGCGGCTTCATAGGAGAGATACCCTGAAAGCCAATATTCCCGGGTGTGTTTATCTAATTCGGAAAGAAGGTTTTCTATGTCATTATATTCATAGGCGGCGAGGATTTTTATCGGATTATAAAAAAGATAGGAGTAGTTATTATTCTTGACACTTCGGGCGTTATCAAGGAGAATACAATTTTTTTCAGTAGCAATTATATCTGATATGGAGTTTAGGTTTAACGGGTAGTAATTCATAACAAATTAAACTAGTTGAATATTTTGACAAGGCAAAAGCCGAGAGGTACCTCCTCCATGAATTTTCATTGCCAAGCATGTAGCGTGTTACTCGGGGAGACCATGAGGCGTTTTATCCTATGCCTATAAATTTCCGCATCCTGTCATACCCGCGAAGGCGGGTATCCAGTATTTTTAATTGTCTAAAAATAAACTTTAACCAACAGGCCGTGCTATCATTCGGATTAATCGGGTAATGAAACCAAAACAAAAAAATATCCCTATAGGAGATTTTAATAAATTTAAAAGGAAAATACGTAACTATTTCAAATCCTACTGTAGAGACCTCCCGTGGCGGGAAACGGATAATCCCTATCACATACTTGTGTCGGAAATAATGCTGCAGCAGACGCAGGTGGATCGGGTAATAGATAAATATACACAGTTTATAAAAATATTCCCGACACTTCGATCTCTTGCGAAGGCGCCGCTGGCTATGCTCCTGAGAGCATGGCAAGGGTTGGGTTATAACCGTCGGGCATTGTTGCTGCAGAAATGTGCACAACAGATTGTTAAAGAATATAAGGGAGTTATCCCCGACAGACCTGAACTACTTGAAAAACTGCCCGGACTCGGTAAGGCAACATCTGCTTCAATCTGCGCCTTCGCATTTAACAAACCGGTTGTTTTTATCGAAACAAATATCCGCACCGTATTTATTCACGAATTCTTCCCGAAACGAAACGATGTTACTGATGAGGAACTACTTCCGCTCATTGCACAAACACTCAACAAAAGAAATCCGCTAAAATGGTACTCGGCTCTCATGGACTATGGCTCTCAATTAAAAAAGCTTCACCCAAATCCATCACGGAAAAGTGCCCACCATTCGCGACAATCAAAGTTTGAAGGGTCCGATCGGCAGATTCGGGGGAAGGTGCTTAAAGTATTACTCAACCAGAAAAAACTCTCTTTTGCAAAGCTGTCTGAAAAAGTTACTGCTGATACTATACGATGTAAAAAAATCCTGAAGGGATTAGCGGAAGAGGGATTTATACGGTATAAAAACGGGTACTATTCAATTATGAGTACACTTTGAAAAGTCTGTCTGCCGTATTTAAAGTACGTTTCAGCACAATAGGGGCACACTATTTTGTACCCCTACTGCCATTTAAAATGCTGTTTTTCCTTGTTGTAAAGTTTTTAGAGTGCATTCAACTATATAAAAAAACGGCACAGGAAAACACTTCCTGTGCCGCTGACACTTTTTTTGTATTTTATAACTCAGACTTTCATTAAGCGTATTCAACAACCTCCTCTACTGCTTCTGCTGTTACGCCTGCTTTTGCAAATACTCCTTCAATGGTAGCTTTGTCCGGTGCATTCCAGCAACAGACAGCCTGAGCTTTTTCTTCATTGATATATGCGGTATCCATCTCACACCCACTTCCAACGGAAGCTTCGACAACGGCTGCTCAGCACTTCCTGATTTCATCAAGAGGCATCTGCGGTAAACTGATTAAGAACTTAGCCATAAATCCTCCTCATTGTTAAATGATACATTTATATTTAATTGTTTTGCCCCTATAGTATACAAGTTGCAGCAAGGTGATTTCAAGAGATATTTAAGCATTCCGGTGCGTTTTTATACTTTTTAACAGCAATATTGAGTAAAAAAATGTCTAAATCACTAATATTTAGGCTATTTAATGAAAATATTGTATATTAAAAGTGTAATAGACCGGTCTATTGTATTTTTCAGGTAACTATGAAAAAAAGCAAAACAAAAGAATTATTACTTCAAACAGGCGCTGGGATTATTCTTAAAAAAGGATTCAACGCAACAGGAATCCAGAAAATTCTCAAGGCTGCTGATGTACCGAAGGGATCGTTTTATTTCTATTTTTCCAGCAAGGAAGAGTTCGGCCTGGCGCTTATCGATCATTATGCTCATGAGTATATCAGAAAAATAGATATCAAACTGAAGAACAAATGCCTTCCGCCTATTATCCGCCTGAAGAATTTTTTCTCAGCCTATGCGGCAGAATGTGAAGAGGGAGGGTTTACAGGAGGGAATTTGCTGGGAAACCTCGCGCAGGAGCTGGGCGACACCCATGAATCATTCAGGAAGAAGCTGCGCTATATCTATTCGATAATAATAAACAAATTCGCTGACTGCCTGGGTGAAGCACAGAAAAATGGACTCCTGCAAAAATCACTCGATCCGAAAGAAACTGCTGAATTTATGGTTTGTGCCTGGGAAGGGACATTAATGCAGGTTAAAATGGTTAAGAATATGAAACCGCTTAATCACTTTAACAGGTATATGTTTCTATTGCTGGGCACACACTAAAAGGGTTCAGGGTTCTGGGTTCAAAGGTTACATCGCCTATTTCTGTAAAAAAACGTTGTGATGATGCTTGTGTTTGTAAACATTCTTTGGATTTTAGATTTTGGATTGTGGATTGTGGATTTTTTCAATCCTCAATCCTCAATCCCCAATCCCCAATCCCCAATCCTCAATCCTCAATCCTCAATCCTCAATCCTCAATCCTCAATCCTCAATCCTCAATCCTCAATCCTCAATCCTCAATCCTCAATCCTCAATCCTCAATCCTCAATCCTC